>VMGU01000018.1:4266-12839 GCA_007376745.1 Parcubacteria group bacterium Athens0714_26 | reverse complement strand
ATGATAAAGTGGTTTAGAGTATCTTTTGGAGTTAAGACGACCCAATTAAAGGCTTATTTAAATATTTATCCTCAACAGAATGATGAAAAAATTAAAAAATTTTGGTCTGATTTAACTGGAATACCTCTAAAAAATTTTGGGAAAAGTTTTATAAAACCATTGAGTAAGAATTTTAAGAAAAATAATCTCTATTATGGAACAATAAAAATCAGAATGTCTAGAGGTACAGATTCTATGCATAGGGTTTTTGGTTGGATTAAGATTTTTCTCGAAAAACTCAAAATTAACATTGACAACGTTGAAACAAAATGGAATAAATTAAGAACAGAATATAAGCGTTAAATAAGCATCCCTAGCTCAATTGGTAGAGCAGAGGACTCTTAATCCTAAGGTTCTGGGTTCGATTCCCAGGGGATGCACCACCAAAAAGTTGTCCTTTTGGACAACTTTTTAATACTTGATGTGGATAACTCTCAAGAAATTATCCATTTTCATTTATTCTTTATTTGTGTTATTTTATAATCAGTAAAAGATATACCAAAATCCTAAAAGTCTTGAAAGGGCAAGAAAAAAGATATTTCAGCTCCAGTTAGCAGAAAGAATAGGTTTTAAAATACCAGAAACAATAGACCACCCCTTTTTTATATGAATATATCTTTGGCTAAAATTATAAATAGAATGGCTGTTCGAGATCAGGAAATGCGAAAAAAAGCTGCGAAAAGCGGAATTTGGGATTTAAAGATAGATCAAATCAATACAGAAAATATGAAAAAAATCATAAAAGAAAATGGATGGCCAACAATAAGTTTAGCGGGAAAGAAGGCAAGTAGAAATGCTTGGCTTTTAGCTCAGCATGCTGACTGCGATAAGGATTTTCAAAAAAAATGTCTTTCATTAATGTTAATCGTTTTTAGAAATAATCCAAATGATATAGCAAAAGAAAATATTGCTTACCTTAAAGATAGAATTTTAATAAATGAGGGAAAAAAACAATTGTTTGGAACGCAATTTATTACAAATAAACAAAATAATAAGCTGACCCCCAGACCCATCAAAGATATTAAAAACTTAGAAAAAAGAAGAAAGGAATATAACCTGCCACTTTTTTTAGATTATTTGGAAATGGCTAAGTCGCATAATTCAAAACAGATAAAAAATATAGGATAATTCTGCGCTGAAGACCTGATTAATTTTAAATAACTATGAAAAAATTATTAAAAATTTTTAAAGAAACGCTGCCAATTTTAGTCGGTCATTATATATTTACGAATTTACGAGGCTAAACCTCGTAAATATAACCTCGTAAATATAGAGAGAATCGGCTTGGTTTTTAAAAAGTCTAAAGTCTAAATCATATTTGTTGATTAATGTTAATAACGGTATAGTTTCTTCATAAGTTTATGCTTCAAAATGACACCATATTAAAAGTTGAAAATTTATCGGTAAAATTTTCAAATCGCGGTAAATTTGCAGGCGGGAAAAATGAAGAAATTTTAAACGATATAAATTTTATCGTTAAAAAGGGAGATGTGCTGGCGATTATCGGGCCAAACGGCGCGGGTAAAACAACTTTGTTTCGCGCCCTGCTGAACATTATTCCTTACGAAGGCAGCGTTGTTTGGCAGAAAGGCGTGAGAATCGGCTATGTGCCCCAGCGCATGGAAATTGAAACGGATATCCCGCTTACAATTTATGAATTTTTGCGTTTAAGGGGCAGCGATAATTTTTCTTTTGAAAAAGCCAAGGAAGCGATAAAATCGGTTTTGCTGCCGGTTGAAATTTTAAGCGCCGGCCTCGGTGAAATTTCCGTGGGTCAGCGTCAGAGAGTTCTTGTAGCGTGGTCGCTTCTGGGTAAGCCGGATATTTTGCTTTTTGACGAGCCCACCGCGGATATAGACATCCGCGGACAGGAATCCATTTATCAACTTCTTTATAACCTTCAGGATAAATTTAATCTGGCTATTATTTTGATTTCTCACGAGCTGAATATTGTCTATAAATACGCGGAGAAGGTGCTTTGTTTGAACCGCGGTCAAGTTTGTTTTGGCACGCCCAAGGAAGTTTTAAGCCCCGAGCACATACAGGAGCTTTATGGCGGCGAGCGCGGATTTTATCAGCATTTGCACCACCACCATGATTTAGAAGAACACAATAGTTAATATGGAAAATATTATACCTCAATTATTAGTTGGAGTTTTTATCTCAATAGCCGCGAGCCTTTTGGGAGTTTTTGCCGTATTAAAGAGAATGTCTCTGGTGGGCGACGCGCTTTCTCATGTGGCTTTGCCCGGCTTGGCTCTGGCCGTGTTTTTAAAAATCAATCCATTTCTCGGCGCTTTAATGTTTTTGTTTGTATCGGTGGTTGGGATTTGGCTGCTTGAATATCGCAGTAAATTATCCGTGGAAACTATCGTCGGAGTTTTTTTTACAAGCTCTTTGGCTTTGGGCGCCCTTCTTATACCCCAGTTAGAGTTATTTGAAGCTTTATTCGGCGATATTTCCAAGCTTACTTATAATGATGTTTTTCTGTCCGTATTTTTCTCGATTGTTTTGATAGTTATTCTTTTGGCGGTATATAAAAAACTGGCTTTGCATATGGTGTCGCAAGACCTGGCTTATTCTATCGGCATCAAGTCAAAGCAGTTGGAGTTTGTTTATTTAATGCTTTTCGCTTTGGGCGTGGCGCTGGGCATCAAATTTATAGGAGCGCTTTTAATGGGGGCTTTGATTATTATACCGGCTGCCGCGGCAAAAAATGTTTCGCGCAGCCTGAAGGAGTTTATGTTTTTAAGCGCCGCGTTCGGAGCAGTTTCCGCTGTTTTAGGAATTTATATATCGGATTTTTACAGCTATCCCCCAGGCCCCATTTTTATTTTAGTAGGAGCGGTTATTTTTATGCTGTCTTTTATTTGGAGGATGTTTAAACGGTAATTCTTTAAAATTGATTTTTGGCTGGCAGAATAAACCGCCATTTATTTCCTTGCGCGTTTTTAAATAGGGCTGTGGATATCTTAAAGTATTTTTTTCTAATAAGGTGTAAGATATAAGTATATGAAAAAAACAACTTTAATATTATTAATAGTGGTCGTATTGTTGATTGGTGTCACGGGATATTTGTATTGGATTAAATTAAAAAAATCCGCTTCATTGGACCAGAGCGCGATTCAAAATGCCGGCGATGCGGCGCAAAAAATAACAGACAGCGCGACTCAAGGCGTCTTGCCAAGCATCAATACGCAATCAAATCCGTTAGAAAACGCGCCCGATATCAATCCTACTAGCAAAACTAACCCGTTTTCAAACATCAAAACTAACCCTTTTAAATAAATTAAAATTATAAATATGAAAACAAAATATTTTATAAGTTTTAGTATTATACTTTTCGGAGCGGCGGTTTCTTTTCTTTTAATAACAAATGCGTTAGCTCAAGTTGGTTCTGTTCAAAATTCTGATATTCAATATCCGGTTAAAGAGTTGGGTAATTGTAAAAGTGAAAGTGAATGCCGGACTTACTGCGACAAGCCGGAAAATATAAAACCCTGCATTGCTTTTGCCGAGGAGCATAATTTGATGTCTGAAGAAGAAATAGGCATGGCAAAGAAGTTTATGGCTACCGGCGCAAAGGGTCCTGGCGACTGTCGCGGCAAAAATGAATGTGATACGTATTGCAACGATATTGATAATATGGACGAATGCATTTCTTTCGCCATAAAGAATGATTTAATGCCGCCGGAAGAATTAAAAGAAGCCAAGCAGGTTCAAGCGGCAATAAAACGAGGCGTAAAACCTCCTCCGTGCAAGGGCAAAAATGAATGCGATGTTTATTGTCAGGCGCCGGAGCATATGGAAGAATGCATTACTTTTGGCATAGAAGCGGGTTTTATCCAAGGCAAAGAATTAGAAGATGTTCAAAAAATGCTGGCGGCTGTCAAAAGAGGCGTAAAACCTCCTCCTTGCAAGGGCAAAAATGAATGCGACGAATACTGTGGCAACCCCGATAATATGGAGGTGTGTATGAATTTCGCCATAGAAGCCGGGATGATGGATGAAAAACAAAAAGAAGATTCCCAAAAAATGTTGCAGGCGATTAAAAAAGGTATTAAGCCCCCGTCTTGTAAGGGCAGGGAGGAATGTGATATTTATTGTCAAGAAGAAAGTCATTTTGAAGAATGTACCAAATTTGCCGAAGCAGCCGGATTTATGAGTTCGGAAGAAGCGGCGATGGCTCGCAAGACCGGAGGCAAGGGACCAGGCGGATGCAAGGGTAAAGATGAATGCGAAACGTTTTGCAATAATCCGGACAATCAGCAAACTTGTTTTGAGTTTGGAAGGGATAATGGAATGATTCCCAAGGAAGAATTACAGAAAATGGAACAGGGTAAAGGCAAATTTAAAGAAGATTTTAATAAAATGTTGGATCAAGCGCCTAACGAAGCAAGGGATTGCATAACTTCGGCGATTGGCGCGGAGAAATTGGATAAATTTAAGAGCGGGGAAGCTATGCCGCCGCGAGATTTCGGTAACCAAATGCGTACTTGTTTTGAAAAGTTCGCGCCGCCTCCAGGACAAAAATGCGAAGGAGAAAATTGTCCGCCGCCCGGACAAAAAGGACAAATGATGCAGTCTGGTCAGACGGGTCCCGGCGGTTGCAAAACCCCTGAAGAATGTAAAAAAGTTTGTGAAGATAATCCGGATCAATGTAAAAATTTTCAACAGATGCCAGGAGGTCAATCAGGCCCGGCTGGAGCTGGAGAAGGTCAAAATTTTCAACCCGGCCCGGGCGCGATAAATCCCGGCGGTCAAACCATGCCCCAGCAAGCCGGTCCGGGCGGATGCAAAGGACCGGAAGAATGTAAAACTTATTGTGAAACTAATCCTGACCAATGCAAGAATTTTGGTTCGGGCGGCGGACAAGGACAATTTGCGCCAGTCACCGGTTCGACGAAACCCTGTGAAGGCGAAAATTGTCAACAAATACAGCAGATGTTTAAACCCGGAACCGAACCGATAAAATGTGAAGGCGATAAATGTCCGCCAGCTGGAATACCGTCAACAGGAGTCAATCAAGGAGGAAGTATCGCGCCGAGATTTATTGAAGGACAAAAATTGCCGGAAGGGCAAATAATGGCTCCGCCAGGGGCACCGATACAGGGAACCGGAATATCGCCCGAAAATCTGCCGGCAACGGGTTTTCCATCGCCCGCGAATATGATAGCGCCACCAACCCAAGGTAATTTATTACCGCCTAGCGGAAATATTGCTCCTCCTCCAGCCACAGAGCCTCCTCCTTCAACTCCGCCTCCTCCGGCCCCGCCAAGCGGAAGCCTTGAGCTTAAATCGTTTATGGCTCAAATGCTGAATTTTTTCTTCGGTATCCAGTAAATATAAAATAAACACAAACTCGTTCCGTTTAAACGGAACGAGTTTTGATTAATTAGGCCATTTGATTAATGTATAGTTTATTTGACTATTATAAGTAAAATAAGTAGGGTAAGTATAAATTGAACATTAACAATAACTTGGAAATTGGTGAGGCTGATTTCCATAAATAGAAAGGAGTTTTGTATGGAAAGTTTGATTAAGCTGAACAATAAGATTGGTTGGCGGTTAATCGGTAATGAAATAGTTGCATTTAATTGTGCAACTCAAGAGGTTGCAGTTTTCAACGAGACTGCCGCGGTACTCTGGCCATTGCTGGCACGAGGGATTACGTTGCATGACCTCGCGAGTGAGCTCTTAAAGAAGTTTGGTCTTTCGTATATGCAAGCATGGCATGATAGTAATGTGTTTCTTGGTGAGCTTGCGGAGCAGCATTACCTTGATGATGAACTAAGGTGTATTCCGATGAAAACCGAGAGTGGTGTCGTGCAAAGTGATGGTCAACAAGCTTTGTTATCAATCGAGATGAAAGCTATTGAATTACTCATACCATTTGCTGTTACATTTGAAGTAACCTATTCATGTAATGAGAATTGTATTCATTGCTATATGGAGCATAATCTGCCGTCACTGAAATTGCATGACATAAGGCACATATTAGAACAGTTATCTAAAGCGGGAACACTTTTCGTCTCGTTCACTGGCGGCGAATTTTTTACCAGGCCTGACGCGCTGTCCATAATTAAATATGCCGACGAATTACATTTCACCATCGACATACTTAGTAACGGAACACTTATTACTGACGATGTGGCAAAAGAGCTTTCAATAAGAAAGGTGCGGCGTGTCCAGGTGAGTCTTTATGGCGCGACTGCGCAGACGCACGATAGCGTTACTAATTTATCTGGTTCATTTAATCAGACCATCGTTGGTATACGAAGATTACGAGAATGTGGAATTAAGGTTGAAATTGCTTATCCTATGTTACAGCATACATTTCATGAACGTTATCGTGTCCGTGAACTTATACAATCGTTAGGGTGTATAATGTCGCCGAGTCCAGTGATTACACCGAGAAATAATGGGAGGTTGGATACTTTAGAACTTAGAATTACTAATGAGCAACTAGAAGACTTTTTGGCAAATCGAGAATTATCTGAAACATACGCAGGACGACCCCCTTTTGAAGAACACAAGCTATACTTTGGATTTTCCAATCTTCTTGAGGCAGCACCTTGTTACAGCGGGTTCAATACTTGTGCGATAACGCCAGTTGGCAAGGTGCTACCGTGCAACCAGTTCCTTGTCGAAGTTGGTGATCTGCATAAGCAAACTTTCAAACAGATTTGGCGGAATTCTTCACAACTGCAATTTTTAAGAAATATTAAGATAAGTAATCTTAGTTGTGCTACCTGCTCGTTACTTCATTTATGTGCCCGATGTCCTGGACTCGCATTACTAGAAGGAGGCAGTATGTTTGGTAATTCACCCGAAAACTGCCGAATTGCACAGGTACGCAATAAACTTAGGAGAAAGGAGGAGGCAATATGAAAAAGAAAAATCAATACGTAGCGCCAGCAACAAAATTACGCGCCGACACTACGCAAGTCGTAGTGGCAGCAACACATAAAGGTTGTTCCTCAACTGCATCGCGTAACAAAAAAGGCTAGAACAAGCCTAACCCGGTCAACGTACAAACGTTACCGGGTTTTATTTTATCAGAAGTGTATCGGAGAATTTTACCTTGCCTCTACTTGCGAATACGATTGGCTGAAGTACCTGAACGGTTTTTCTCGACATGGGCAAATATTGTTGTTGCCAGTATGAGTAACTAAAGTCAAGGGGGATAGTGGGATGTAGCGGGAGGTTGTACCCATTAGAAAAGGCAATACGATAATCACTGCGGATTAAGAAGTATTTTTCTGTGGCTTGACGGATATCTTGCTCGAGCGCTGCGTACTGAGTATCAATATCACACCAGCCGTAGCCTGGTACATATACACTAGCCCATGCGTGTTCAAGTAGTTTTCCTTTGGTACTTACTACAAATCCAGTACTCGGTCGCGCGGGTATACCCATTGCCCGACACAGAGTAACAAAGAATGATGTGTATTCTCCGCAATCCCCCTTAAGATTGTCAAATTGTAATTTTTTTACCCCGCGTTGTTGTACTGGGTAGCAATAACTAAACGAATTCACAGTGTGCTCGAATGCCATGTGGAGGGCATGGAGGTTATCACGACTCTCATGTTTTATTTTTGTTGCCAACGACTTTAATTGTTTAGTCTTTTCTAAAAAGGATTCATTTTTGGTATAGGCGTTTACTATCTTTTTGTGATGCAAATAATTTAAGTTTTTAACTTGCACGGCATATTGCTTAAGTGTGGCATCTATTGTTGCCGTCAGTTTAGTAATCCCTGGTTCTTGCAGGGATGTATGTATAATGGTGTTATCGTTACTGTTTTGGTCAGCGCGCAAAGGTGTGAAATTTAATGATGTCTTCACTATTTGTTGACCAAAGCTATTTATTGGTAGTGCTAGCCACGCATGTACAGCGCTTTTGGGTTCCAAGTGGAAGGTAGCAGTATAAATAATTTTGAACTTGTGCATGTGTGGCATAATCATATGAATCTATATCTTAACAATAAGGGAGCTGAATACAAAAGTGAAATTAATATTGTGTCCTCGCCAGGAATTGAACCCGGACTTCATGGTTCGAAGCCATGCGTGATATCCGTTTCACTACGAGGACATTTATTTTGTTTGTTATATCCCGACGCTACGGTCGGGACCCCGACAGCAAAGCTCGTCGGGGCTACGAGGGCAGTGTCTTGATTGTATCTATTATCAAGGTTTTTTAAAAGAATAAAAACCCCGACGTAAAGTCGGGGGATAGAATAAATATTAAGGAGTGGGCGGTATTATGACCGAGAGCAAGAAGAAAAATAGAGATAAATAAATAAAAATTATATAGCCTTTTTCAAATTTCAGTTTTTTTCTTAAAACAAATAATATTACTGATAATACTAAGGTTAAAAATCCGAACCCCCAAAATATTGTTGACAGTCTATCTTGATTTAAAAGCATGGCAACCCCCTTTTTATTTAGTTTGGAACGAACTTCAGTCTTTTCAAAATAACTTATATTTTAAGTATTATCAAGCATACAAATAAAAATTTAAATGGATTATTGTG
>VMGU01000018.1:2600-4253 GCA_007376745.1 Parcubacteria group bacterium Athens0714_26 | reverse complement strand
TGAAACAAGTAGATAAAAAAGAAGTATTGAATATCGGCGCCGCTTTAAAAAAAGCGGGTTTTGAAGCATATCTGGTGGGCGGCTGCGTGCGGGATTTATTGCTTGATAAAGAGCCTAAAGACTGGGATGTCGCTACAAACGCCACGCCGGAACAGATACAAAAAATATTTTCAGGCAGCGTTTACGAAAATAATTTCGGTACAGTCGGCGTGAAGACGGATTCGTCCGATCCGGCGCTGAAAATAATAGAGGTGACTACTTACAGGCTGGAGGGTAAATACACCGACAAGCGTCATCCGGATGAGATTAAATTCGCAAAAACTATTGGAGAAGATTTGGCCCGTCGGGATTTCACGGTCAATGCTCTTGCGTTGGAGGTTGGAAGTTTGAAGTTGGAAATAATCGATCCTTATGGCGGCCAAAAAGATTTAAATGAAAAAATTATCCAGGCAGTCGGTAATCCAGAAGAAAGATTTAAAGAAGACGCGCTTAGACTTATGCGCGCGATTCGTTTTGCCGCTCAGCTTGGATTTACGATTGAAAAAAATACCGAGGAAGCTATTAAAAAACATGCCGGATTATTGGAGTTTGTTTCTAAAGAGCGGGTTCGCGACGAGTTTTCTAAATTACTTATTGCCGATAATGCCGCCGCGGCCGTTGAAGAGATGAGAAAAACCGGGCTTTTAAATCATGTTATTCCTGAATTAAACGAAGGCTTTGGCATAGCTCAAAACAAGCATCATATATATACGATTTTTGAACATAATATCAGGTCATTGGATTACGCGGCCATAAATAATTTCCCTTTGTATTTGCGCCTGGCGGCACTGCTTCATGATGTGGGTAAGACGCGTGCAAAAAGAGGCGAAGGAACAGATGCGACTTTTTATGGGCATCAGGTAATAGGGGAAAGAATGGTTGTGGAAATTTTAGACAGACTGCGTTTTCCGAAAGAGATGATAGAAAAAATCGCCGTGCTGATTCGCGAGCATATGTTTGTTTATGATCCCGAGGCCGTGACGGATGCCGGAGCCAGAAGGCTTTTGAGGCGGGTTGGCCCGGAAAACGTTGAAGATTTACTGATGCTTCGCGAGGCGGACAGGATTGGTTCGGGTGTGCCCAAAGCCCAGCCGTATAGGTTGCGCCATTTGCGTTTTCGTTTGGAAAAGGTCAGCAAAGACCCGATTAGCGCCAAAATGTTAAAAGTAAATGGCGAAGACATTATGCGGGAATTAAAAATCGCGCCCGGCCCTAAAATCGGCAGTATTTTGGCGATTTTACTTGAAGAGGTTTTAGATGACCCCGCGTTAAATGATAAGGATTTATTGGTTGAAAGAATTAAATATTTTGGCAAGTTGGGCGATAAACAGCTGGTAGAGATGGCTAAATTTGCCAAGAAATCTGCTAATGAGGCGCAAACCAGAATAGAGGAAGAAATTAAAAAACGTTATTTTGTTAAGTAGTTTATTTTGACCCGCAAATATTCTTTTAAATTTATTTTATCCATTGCTGTTTTAAGGCAGTTATATTATAAATTTAAAGAGGAAATAAACGGACTGTAGTATAGTGGTAGTATACACGCCCCGCCCCTACACCAATAAAACGGAGTATAGTATAACGGCAGTATACACGCTTCGGGTGCGTGAGGCTTGG
>VMGU01000018.1:0-2595 GCA_007376745.1 Parcubacteria group bacterium Athens0714_26 | reverse complement strand
TAAAATTCAATATAGGCGGATTGACAGTTATCTTTCCGAATCTAAAGTTAAAATTCAGAATACGCGATATGTCAATTTCGCCAATATGCGATAAGTGTAAGAAAGAGCTGAAAGATTTCGGCGCTATTTTGTTTGGCCCGCCGGACAAAAATAACAATGTTAAAAAATTTCACATCTGCAAAGTTTGTTATAAATTAATTTATAAAACATTTAAAATTAAAAAATGACCGACTCAAAAACTTCTTGGGGAGAAGTTACCGGGTGGTACGACAATTTATTAAAAGAAGAGGGAACTTATCAGAAAGAAATTATTTTGCCTAATTTATTGCGGCTTTTGGATATAAAGCGGGGAGAGATGGTTTTGGATTTGGCGTGCGGCCAGGGATTTTTTGCCGGAGAATTTTATAAGAAAGGAGCTCATGTTATCGGCGTGGATATTTCTAAAGAATTAATAACAATCGCCAGAAAAAATTCCCCTGAAGATATGAGGTTTGAGATTGCTCCTGCCGATAATCTTGGTTTTCTGCCAAAAGAGAGCGTTAATAAGATTACTATTATAATGGCGATTCAAAACATTGAAGCTGTCGCCGGAACTTTTAAAGAATGCCACCGTGTTTTAAAGCCAAATGGAAAGTTGTTTATGGTAATGAATCACCCGGCTTTCCGCGTGCCTAAAGAAAGTAGCTGGGAATATGATGAAGAAAATAAAATTCAATATAGGCGGATTGACAGTTATCTTTCCGAATCTAAAGTTAAAATTCAGACGCATCCTGGTGCAAGGCCATTGGACTACACGATTTCATTTCATAGGCCTCTGCAATTTTATTTTAAACTTTTAGGTAAAAACAATTTTTGCGTCAGCCGCTTGGAGGAATGGAATTCAAACAGAAAAAGCCAGCCCGGTCCACGTGCAGCAGCGGAGAATAAAGCCAGAAAAGAAATACCGTTGTTTATTTTAATGGAGGCGGTTAAGACAAATTAATTTTTGTGTCGCGCGCAAATGCAGGTAAAAATTATTTATCGGTGAAAAAAAGCATAAAATACATATTAATTTTGATATTGATAGCCTCGGCATTTTTACGGCTATACGGGCTTTCGCGCGGAGATACGGTAAACGACGAAGTATTTATGTCTTTTCGCGGGTTGGGGATGATGGATTTTGATGAAGCGCAGATGCAGACTACTCCTCTAGAGTGGTATGAACCTAACATTCCTTTTTGGACGCGTTTTTCTTTTCATGACCACCCGCCGCTGGTATTTTTAACTGAAAGCATTTCCATGAAAATTTTCGGCGAAAATAATTTCGCTTTTCGCCTTCCTTCGGCTTTGCTGGGTATAGCGTCGGTCTATCTTATTTATTTAATAGGAACATATATTTTTTCCGGAAACATTGGCTTGCTCGCCGCCGCTATTTTGGGTATCACGTTAAATAACGTATATATTTCCAGAGTCGGCATGCAGGAATCTTATGTGATATTTTTTATCTTGCTGGCCTGTTATCTTTTTTTAAAAGCGTTTGATAAAGAAAAATATTTTATTTGGGCAGGTGTCGCCGCCGGTCTTGGATTTCTTGCGAAATACAATACTTTTATTTTGATTCCGATTTTTGCGACTTATTTATTGCTGTTTAAAAGAAGTTATATTTTTAATAAAAAGTTGTGGCTGGGTATTTTTTTGTCGCTGGTTATTTTTAGTCCAGTGATTATTTATAATATAGGGCTTTATCGCGCCAGCGGGCATTTTGATTTCCAGTTTTCTTATATATTCGGCCAGCATCCCGAAGTCTGGCAAGCCACTCCGGGCAAGGATATCGGCACGATAGCGGATCGCGTTCGTAATTTTGCGCCGCGTCTGGTTGCCACAAACTCATGGATTTTTTTGTCTTTATTTGCTTTGGCTGTAATTTCTTTTATTTACTCGCTTTTTAAAAATTTTAAAAAAGTTTTAAAAGAACACGGTTTTTTAATTATTTCAATTTTTTATTTAGTTATACTGTTGTTGTTTATAGGGCCGTCTTACAGGTTTTTAACTATGCTTACGCCTTTTGCGGCTCTGGCCGTGGCTGTTTTTCTTGTTAATTTTTATAATAAGTTTTTGGCGGCGAACAAAAAGAACATTGCGTGTGGTTTTGTGGCGGTATTTTTCGCCTTTGAGATTTTTTATTCCGTTAATAACCAGATAGTTTATTATCCGGTCGGGCCTACGCCGTGGTTTTCATCTAAAGTCCGTTATGAAAATTATAACTGGGGCTACAATGAGCTTGGTGATTTTTTAAATAAAGAACTGGAAGGTAAAATGCCGGCTTTGACATTTGATATGCAATACAAATTTTTAAATGATTTAAGAGACAAAGTTTTGGCGGAGGATACGGTTAAAGGTTTAGAGTTATATCCGGCATTGATTATTTATGACGGAAATTTTGACTTAGCCGCGAAACTTTGGATTTTGGACAGGCTTCAGATTTATCACGGATGGCCGGTTATTAGTAAGGCGACTTATTTTGATTATCTTAATAAAAACGGATTTGATTTTTATGACCGTTCCGGTTTTCAATATCATTATTTTATATTACAGACCAATATCGTTCCCGATGAA
>VMGU01000017.1:22349-29995 GCA_007376745.1 Parcubacteria group bacterium Athens0714_26 | reverse complement strand
TTAAAGAATCATGGCATGCTTTAATGGGAATTCTGGCGGCGGTGCTGGTGGGTTTTTCCCCGGATTTGATAGTTATGTCTTCAATGATTATGACCGAAGTCCTGTTGGTTTTTTTGGTTGTTGTGGCGACTTTCTTTTTCTTTAAATATTTTGACAATAATAAATTTTATTTTTTATTTCTTACGGCTCTTTTTTTGGCCCTTGCTGTTTTGACCAGGGGAAGCGCTTTGCTTCTTTTGCTGCCGATGATATTTTATTTTATTTTTAAAAAAGATTGGCATAGCGGTTTATTGTTTGTATTGATATTTATTTTGTTTATGGCTCCCTGGACTATCCGTAATTACAAAATTTACGGTCAGATAAAGCCATTTAATTCCAGCACGGGCTTATTGTATGTAGGTAATCATCCTGGCGCGACAGGCGAATTAGAGCCTAATTATCCGATGCCTGAAGGGGTTAACCACGAAACAATGCCTCAGTTGGAATTTGATGATGCCTTAGGAAGGGCCGGAGTAAAATATATAAAAGAAAATCCTTTGGATTTTGTTAAGTTAACTTTGTGGAGAACCCATATTTTTCAGTGTTTCTCGTCCCACCGGTTTTTGGCCATATCTTCAAAAGCGCCCAGTCGCCAGATTTATGACTTTGGCGGTTTCGGCAGTTTACGCGCTCGCAGTGTTTTTATTTGGAATAGTGGGCGCGATTTTAAGCATTAAAAAGAAAGAAGGCGATAATCGGCGGGCTAAATATTTATTGGCGTTTTTACTGATGGTGCCTCTTTCGGTTATAGCTCTTGTGGTTGAAACTCGGTACAGGTTTTCTATTTATCCTTTTTTCGCGATTTTTGCCGGTTATGGTATTTATCGATTAATGATTGATTTTAAAAAGGATTATAAGATTCTAATTTATTCGTCTGTTTTGCTTTTGGGTAATACCGCATTCGATGTTTTAAGAAATTTTGGAAGAATTCTTGAAAGAGTGGGAGGATTTTTTAAGTGACGAGGTGGTTTTGTTGGGTGTTTTATCTATATTACTTTAATCATTTCGTGATTTAAGGTACAAAAGACGGGTTTTTATGAATAAAAAGAAACTTTGTTTCGTTTTGCCGGAGTACAATAAAAATACCCCGACGCATTTTAATTATCTTTATGATTTTATTAGAGCCGTTAGCGGTGATTTTGATATTTTTTTAATAATTGAAAAAGGCGGAAAGCCGAATTTTGATTTGGGATGCCGGCGGGTGCAGGCTGTTTGGTTTAAGTTCTTTCTATTGCGAGCGGCAGAAGTAAAGCTGCGTATTTTTTATGCCCGGTTATCGGGGTATAAAGATTTTTATGTTCACTATTCTTTTTTGGCGGCTTTTATGGCGTCTTGGATAGTTAAGGTTTTTGGCGGCAGAGTTTTTTATTGGAATTGCGGCTTACCCTGGAATTATAAAAGAGGATTTTTACGGGAACGGTTTGAGCGGTTGGTTTATAAAATGATTTCTTTTTTGGTGACCGGCACGGAAAGTTTAAAAAAAGAATACGCTAAAAATTATCATTTGCCGCCGGAAAAAATTAAAGTGATGCCGAATTGGATTGATGTGGAGAAAGTTAGGGAACGGCAAGTCATGTATGATAGAAATAAATTATTAAAACAGCTGAAAATAAATTCTGGCGAGAAAATAATTCTTTTTGCGCACAGGCTTTCCAGAAGAAAGGGCGCGCATTATTTGCCCGAAATTTTGAAAAAATTGGAAAAGGAAAATATTATTTTGATTGTTGTTGGGGACGGGCCGGAACGTGGCGATATAGAATCAAGAATTAAGAATTATGAATTAAGCGAAAAGGCAAGATTTTTAGGGTGGAGGCCGCAAAACGAGGTTTTAGAATATTTTACCATAGCCGATTTGTTTATTATGCCATCGGAAGAAGAGGGCTTCCCGCACGTTTTACTGGAGGCGATGGCCAGCGGTACGCCTTTTGTGGCTTTTGATGTGGGCGGGGTAAAAGAAATAACCCCACCAGAAATTCATAGTTTTGTTGTGTCACCGGGCAATATAATCAGTTTTGTTGATAGGATTAAAGAATTGTTGAGGGGCGGCTCTAATTATTTAAAATTAGGCGTAATTGAAAAAAATTGGGTTAATCGTTTTGATATCGTTAAAGTCACCGAACAATTTAAGATTTTATTGAAATGATTAAAAAATCTCATTTTCAAGATAAGGAGCCTATTATGGAGGGTTTTTTGAGTTATTTTAGATTTAGTAAGGTTGCTAGGCATATTGTTCAAAACTCTAAAGTTTTGGATTTGGGGTGCGGCTATAACGGATTTTTTTTAAAAAAGGTTGAAGACAAGATATCAAGCGGTATAGGAATTGATATCTTGGTTGGCAAAGATACAAGCCCGTATCGGAATTGATATGTTGGTCAATAAAAACAATCTAAGTCCTAAAATAAGTTTGATAAGCCATGATTTAAATCAAGTTTTGCCTTTTGAGGAGAATTCTTTTGATGTGGCGGTGTCTTTGGCTAATCTGGAGCATTTAGAGAATCCAACCAAAAATATCAACGAAATATTCAGAGTGCTCAGGCCCGGAGGATTATTGCTTCTTACGACACCGACAATATATGCCAAGCCGGTTTTGGAATTTTTGTCTTTTAAATTAAAAATAGTAAGCGAGGAAGGTGTCAGAGACCATAAAAATTATTTTACCAGAGAAAAGCTGATTGGTATTTTAAAGAACGCGGGTTTTGCTTCTGTGAGGCACCGTTATTTTCAATTATTTATGAATAGTTTTATATATGCCAGAAAATAAAATAAAAATTTTGTTTATTGTGAATGATTTAGGGATTGGCGGAGTTCAGCGGCTTGTCGTTGATTTTGCTAATTTTTTGGACAGAGAAAAGTTTGATGTATCGGTCGCCATTTTATTTTCGCGATTGGATTCTTATTTTTTTCGTGACCAGCTTAAAGATGACGTGAAATTCACCAATTTTTCCTTTAAAAATATTTATGACACCCGTGAATTTTTTGAACTTTGCCGGTTTATTAAAAAAAATAAATTTGATGTTGTATTTACCCAGTTATTTGTGGCTGACACCGTAGGGCGGCTAGCCGCTTTTTTTTCTCATACGCCGGTAATCGTTACCGAAATTCAAAATATTATTACCGGGCTGGGGAAGAAATTCACTTATACCGATAAGTTGCTGAAATATATTACTACTGCTTGTATTTCTACTACTAACGCGGTTACGGAGTACGCGACTAAAGTAATAAAGTTTCCTCGGCGGAAAATTTTTGAAATACCAACTAATTTGGTTGATAAGAGAAAGTTTGAAAAAGAAATTGATAAAAGCGTTTTAAAAAATGAATTAAACATTTCTCCTGATGCTAAGATAGTGATTAATATAGGGCGTCTCGTAGTCCAGAAAGGCCAAAAAGCGCTTTTGGACGCCATACCTTTAATATTAAAAGAAAAACTCAATACCTATTTTGTCATAGTCGGATCGGGGTCTCAAGAAGAGGCTTTAAAATTGCAAGCGAAGAATTTAGGGGTAGAGGATAAAGTTAGATTTTTGGGTTCTCGATTAGATACTCCCGAACTTCTTAGAAGTAGCGATGTTTTTGCGTTTCCGTCAATCTGGGAAGGGCAGGGACTTATTTTGTTTGAAGCGTTTTTTTCCAGAATTCCAATTGTTGCCTCCAATACTGGCGGCATTCCAGATGTTGTAAAGGATAATGAGACCGGTATTCTTGTAAGACCGGGTGATGCCGATGATTTAGCGAAAAATATTTTAAGGGTATTGGATGATCCGGACTTTGGCGCTCGATTGGCGCAAACCGCCTATGAAAAATACAAAGACAGGAATATGGCGAACGCGATAAAAAAAATTGAGAATGTTTTTATCAAGTTGATAGAAGATAAGAGATGATTTGTTAGTCCAAAATGATTTTTGAAACTTAAAAACATATTTTATGGTTTTAAGTATATGATGTTTTTAAAAATCACGGATTACAATATAAAATTGACTATTTTGGGGATTTGTTCTATTTTAAACGTATTCTTTAAAAACAATATAAGGGAGATGCAATGACTAAGATAATCAATAAGCTTAAATGGGACTCGGATTTTTTCGGATTTAAAATTGGCAGTTTTTCCGGTCTTGATTACGACAACGCGGAAAAGTTTCTGAAAGAATTTTATGACAATAAATTTGATTGTGTCTATGTATTTGTAGACCCAAACGATTTTAATGCCATAGATATAGCGGCTAAAAACAATTTTTTTTTGGCTGATATTCAGATGACTTATGAATTTCATAGCCGCCCGCAAAAAATCAAGAACGCGTTTTTAGAATCTTTGGCGTACGAAATTCTTGATGTTTCTAGTGAAGACCATAAAATCAAGATACGTATGCTGGCAAGAGAATTATCCAGCGTGAGTCGTTTTTCTTTTGACCCTAGATTTAAAAATTTATCTTCCAAGATGTATGAAATCTGGGCGGATAACATTATGCGCGACAAGGATGGCGTTACTATTCTGGCCATAGATGCCAATAAAAAAATCGTAGGTTTTATAGGGAGTACACTAAAGCAGAATATTGGCAATGTTGGATTAGTCTGGGTTTCAGAAGCGTTTAGGGGTCGCGGCATAGGCGCGGAAATGTCGGATCAAATTGTTTCTTTGCTTTTTGACAAGGGCGCGGAGAAGATTACGGTAAAAACTCAATTAAGGAATAATTTCGCCAATCGATTATATCAAAAAGTAGGTTTTAGGTTGAAAGAGGCAAAATTAATTTATCATTTTTGGAGGTGAGACGTATGACTATTCTTTTCGGCAAGCCGGATATTGGTAATGAGGAGATAGAAGCGGTTACCAAGGTGTTGAAATCGGGCTGGATAGGGATGGGTCCCAAATGCATTGAGTTTGAAAAGCTTTTTGCAGAGTATGTGGGCTCGAAATACGCCGTGGCGGTAAGTTCTTGCACGGCGGCGCTGCATCTTTCTCTGGCCGCTTTGGGAATAGGGCCGGAGGACGAGGTGATTACGACGCCGTTTACTTTTGTCGCCACCGTTAACGCCATAGAGCATGTTGGAGCCAAGCCGGTATTTGTGGATATTGATTTAGAGACTTTAAATATGAATCCGGATTTATTGGAAATCGCGATTACTTCAAAAACTAAAGCGATTATCCCGGTTCATTTTGGCGGGCTCCCATGTTTTATGAACAGGATTCTTCAGATAGCCAAACAACATAATTTGTATGTTGTTGAAGATGCGGCTCACGCTATCGGCGCAAAAATTGACGGCTGTATGGTAGGTGGAATAAAAGACTCGATTGCGTGTTTTAGTTTTTATCCGAATAAAAACATAACTTCAATCGAGGGCGGCATGATTACGACCGATTCGGAGGATTTTAAGAAGAAGCTGGAAATAATGCGTTTGCATGGGCTGGATAATGAGGCTTGGAAAAGATATTGCAGTGGCGCGAATTTTACTCTTTCGCGGGCCGTGATGCCTGGTTTTAAGTACAATATGACGGATGTGCAGGCCGCGGTGGGCATTTGCCAGCTTAAAAAACTGGAAAAATTCCTGGAGATTAAAGAAAAATACGCGTCAATTTATGACAGGGAATTCGCGGATCTTCCATGCGCGCGGCAGTACCGTCATAAAAGTACTAAAATTAATCGGCACGCCTTGCATTTGTATTTGTTGATTCTTAACAGAAGCCAGTTAGACGCCAACCGCAATGAGATAGTGACGGAGATAAGGGAACGCGGCATAGGCGCGACAGTGCATTATGAGGCCGTGCATCTCCATCCGTATTTTCAAGAAAGGCTGGGTTTTTCAGAGGGGTCTTTTCCTATTACGGAATATGTTGCCGAAAATATCTTGACTTTGCCCTTGGGTTCTTCCATGAGCCAGGAAGAAATAGAGTGGGTGGTAAAGAAGGTTAAAGAAGTTGTTATTAGCCACCGCGTTTAACGCGCGGTGGCTTTTCTTTAATGTTTTTAAAAAATAATTTGATGACATAGTATAATAAATTTAATAATATTAATTTAGCGTTATATACGATGAATAGCAATGATAAAAATAAACGATTAAAAGTAGGAATATTCGTTGATGATTTGAATAGAAAAGCAATGGGTACGGCTATTGTTTTGGAAAATTTGATAAAAGAATATACCGGCGATTTTTCACAAGAAATTGACCTTACTTTTATTTTTAAAGAAGGTTATTGCTGTGATTTTGAAAAATATACAAATGTTAAAAAGATACCGGTCAAGATTTTTAATCTTCCCAGGTTTTCCGGTTTTTTTTCTTATCTTTATTTTTTTATTTTCAACTGTGAAAAATTTGACATAGTTCATTTCCCGCGACCGGCGCTGCACCCGTTTTTTGGGTTATTAAAAATTTTAGGGAAAACAAAAAAAATAGTCGTGACGTTTCACGGCGCGCCGGAAAAAAACGTGTCTATCTTTCAAACTCCGGTTAATTATTTTAACAGGTGGTTTATCATATTAATCGGCGGATTTTTTATTGACGCGGCTATAGTTGATTCAAAAGCGGGCGTTTTTCAGGTGGCGGCTTATTATAAATTGCCTTTTAAGAAATTGTTTTCTGTGTATCTTGGAGTAAATAAGGAATTCCAGCTGATTTCTGAAACAGGGAAAAATTACTGGCGTGATAAAATAAAAGAAAAATACAGTTTAGGTTTTCCTTATGTTTTAACCGTTGCCCGTCTATTACCGCATAAAAATATTATTCGTTTGATAGAAGCCTTTTGTATTTTTAAGGAAAAAGATAAAAATTTGATTAATTTGGTGATTGTTGGCGGGACATACGAATTAAAATATTCGGCTTTAGTAAGAGAAATTATTAAAAGAAAAAAAGCGGAATCGTTTATCCGCATAGTGCCTTTTGTTAAAGAAGAAGATTTGCCCGCGATTTATGGGTTGGCTGATTTATTTATATTTATTTCGTTGTCTGAAGGGTTTGGTTTGCCTATTTTAGAAGCGATGGCTTGCGGCGCGCCGGTGATCACTTCCAGTATTTCGTGTTTACCCGAAATAGCCGGCGGGGCGGCTGTTTTGGTTAATCCTTATGAACCGGAAAAAATAGCGGAAGCAATGGAAGGGTTGATGAATAATGAAAATTTAAAAAAAGATTTAATAAAAAATGGCCTTGAGAGAGTTAAAGAATTTAGTTGGGGAAAGATGGCGCGAGAAAATATAGATATTTACAGAAAAATTTTAAATTTATGAAAATAAAAAAGGCGCTTACCTTTAGAGCTTCTTCCATCGGCGATGCCCTGATGGGAAAATATTTTTTAGAAAATATCCACGTTCAATTTCCTGAGGCTGTTTGCGGATTGCTGGTTGGCAGCAGAGGAAAGATGATAAAGGAATTACTGGCCGGTTACCCGTGGCTAAAAGTAGTGGAGGCTAGCCGTAGAAGCCCTTTGTCACTTTTTTACGCAGCCCGCGATTTTTGGGGTTCGGATATAACTTTGATTCAATATTCAGAAAATAAATTCAGTACGCCCAGCAAAATTTTTGCGCGGCTTATAACAAAAGGGGGTGGTCTGATGGGTTTTAACGACGGCTGGCGTTTTAATAATTTTATATATGACCAACTTTTGCTTTATAAAAGCGAGCGTG
>VMGU01000017.1:13681-22327 GCA_007376745.1 Parcubacteria group bacterium Athens0714_26 | reverse complement strand
AAAACGGGCGATATTTTTTTATGAACAAGACGCGCTTAAAGCCGCGGGGCTCGGTATTCCGGTTACCGAATTAAGCCTTGAGTTTAATAAAAGCGATGTGATTGTCCGGCGGCTAAAATTAGAACCCAATAAATATATCGTGATTCATTTATTTGCCGGAAACGACGGCAGAGGATTGAGTCCGGAAAAGAAAAGAGAAATTTTAAATTTATTGTCCGGCGAATTTGGTAAAGATGTTAATATTGTTTGTACGGGCTCGGAAAAAGAACTAGATGTTGTGCAGGATTTGGCGGTTAATTTGCGGGGTATTGTTTTGGCAAGAAATACGAATATAAAAGAACTTATAAATCTAATTTATTTTAGCCGTGCGGTTTTAAGCGTTGACACGGGCGCGGCTCACATCGCGGCGCATCTTAATAAACCTTTGTTGGTGCTTACGCGTTGCGAATCGTACTATAGCTGGTGGTCAAAAGATCAATATCATAAAAATCTTAAAGTATTTTGTAATTTTGACGCGTGTAAGGAAGGTCATTTGGCGGGTAAATTTCCTTTGTGTTTAAATTTGATTGATTTTAATCTAGTCGTAGAGGATTTAAAGCGAATAATCGGAATAAAACGTTAATGCTTTGTTTTGTGTTATAATATAATGCAAATTTATTGGAGTGAATTATTGAATTTATGTGCGGTATAGCCGGTATTGTAGATAAAAAACAAAATAAAATTTTAGAAAAAAAGGTTAAAGCGATGATTGACGCGATTAGTCATCGCGGGCCTGATGATGAAGGGGTTTATCTGGATAAGGATAAAAAAGTCGCGCTCGGCCATAAAAGGCTGAGTATTTTAGATTTGAGTCCGGCCGGTCATCAGCCTATGTCTAGTGAAGACGGGGTACTCTGGATAACTTTTAACGGAGAAATTTATAATTATTTGGAATTAAAGAAAGAATTGAGGGACGGGGCGTATCGGAGCGGTTCGGATACAGAAATTATTCTTAGGGCTTATGAAAAATGGGGTGAATATTGCGTAAAAAAATTCAACGGTATTTTCGCGTTTGCCATATGGGACAAAAATAAAAAAACTCTTTTTTGCGCGCGCGACCATGTTGGGGTAAAGCCTTTTTATTACGCTTTTCAAAACGGCGTTTTTTATTTTGGTTCAGAAATTAAGGCTTTGCTTGCCGCCGGAGTCAAAACAAAACCCAATGATAAAATTATTTATGAATACCTTGCTTACGGTTATTATCAGCACTCCAGCGAAACTTTTTTTAAGAATATTTATCAGCTTCCGGCCGGTCATATCCTTGTTTTTAAAAATGGAAAATTGGAGATTAAAAAATATTGGGATGTTGTTTCAAGATTGAAAAATATTGATAGTTGGAGCGACAAAAAGGCGCGTGAGGAATTTTTGAATATTTTTGAAGATGCTATTAACTTGCAATTAAGAAGCGATGTCCCGATAGGAATACAACTGAGCGGCGGATTTGATTCTTCGGCGGTGACCGCGATGGTGAATAAAGTATGTGGCGGGCAAAAGAATTTCCGTATTTTTTCTTTTATTTATAAAGATTATAAAGATAAAGAAAAACCTTTTATGAGAGTTTTAGCTCGCGAATTGGATTGGGTACAGGAATTTTTTCCGATTTCGCCGAGCGATATGTCTGATTTGATGAATGAGGCGGTGTGGCATCAAGATGAGCCGTTTCCCGGCTTGCCGACATTCGGTCAGCATATTTTAGCAAAGGCCTGTAGGAAGGATAAAATTCCGGTTATTTTAGGCGGACAAGGAGGGGATGAAATAGCGGCTGGCTATGAATATTACTTCGGCGCTTTTTTGCTGGATATGGTAAAAGAAAAAGGTTCTGAAGCGGCATTAAAAGAATTGTTTGCTTATGGAAAGTTGCATAATTTTGACCAGGAAAAGATTTTTAGTTTTTTTATAAACAGTTTAAATTCTTATTTTCAAAGCGGCGCATCGGCTGATGGCACGAGTTTTGCGAAGTCAAACGCTTTAAATGGGGATTTTTTAAGAAAGAATTTTGTTCCGCGGGCGGAATTTGAAAAACCTTTTGATAACGCTTTAAAGAATATGCAGTATCGCGATATTTTTCATACTAAATTGCCGAGAATTCTTCACGCGGCCGACAGGTCGGCGATGGCTTACGGCGTTGAACACAGAGTGCCCTTTCTTGATTATAGGTTGGTAGAGCTTGGTTTGTCTTTGTCTAATTATCAGAAAATTAGAAGCGGCGAACAGCGTTATTTCGCAAGAATGGCTTTGAAAAAGATGTTACCGAGCTTTGTCGGGAGAGCGGTAAAACGCGCCGTCCCCAGTCCCCAGCGAGAATGGTTTAAAAATGAATTACGGCCATGGGTTCATTCCATTCTTTCTTCAAAATCATTCGGTCAGCGGCCATATTTTAATCAAAAAGAAGTTTTGAGCGAATATAAGCGATATTGCGATACTCCCGGCGTTCCCGCCAACTCATTTCATATCTGGCAGTGGATTCATTTGGAAATCTGGCTAAGGACTTATTTTGATTAAATACCATGAGTGATAGAACCATATTTTTTGTCGTAGCTACAAAAACCAGAATTAATTTTATTCTTCGCACCGACCTTTTTCGTATTCTTAAAGAAAAAAATTTTAAGATTGTGATTGTATCGCCTTTTTGGAATCAAAAAGAGTTTATTGAAGAGTTTGGGGGAGACAATGTAATTTTTGAGTCATTATACGACAAAATGACGAGATTATATTTAATGCTGGCGTATTGGCGGGGACAAGCGCTTAAAATTAATCATCCAAAAATTAAATTCGGTATTCGTATTCATGGTTTTATAACCCGGCGTTTTGTCAAAACTTTTTCATTTTTTAAATCTTTCAAGACTGTATTGCGCGGGATTATTTTTTTGTTAATTCCTAAAAAATTTCGCGAGTCACAGAGATTTTGGGATAGATTATTAAGTTTTTTTATTTTAGATCGCTGCGCTAATTGGCTTTTTAGAAAATATCAACCTTTGGTTTTGATTGTTGCCAGCGGCGGAGCCGAGGGGCGCGATGTTCCATTTTTGCTTTCTGCCCAGAAATACAGCGTGGCATCGGTTGTTATAGATAATAATATTGACGCGCCGCAGTTTAGGTATTTTAGTCCTCCGTTTGAAGCGACAAAGTGGGCGGTTTTTGGCGTTCCTGGCAAAAAAGAGCTGGAGGAATTTCAACAAATAAAACCATCAAAGTTAACTGTTACGGGGCCGCTTCGTTATGATTATTATTTTAAAGAATTTAAACCGACCCCGCGGGAAATTTTCTTTAAAGAAATTGGCGCCGACCCACAAAAAAAACTTATTACTTTTGGAGCTAAAATACCGGTTATGTATCCGCATAACGCGGATATCATAAAGATTATTTTAAAAGGTATTAAGGACAATTATTTTAATCAGCCGGCGCAGCTCTTTGTAAGATTTGACCCGCGTCACGATCCGCAATTTTACCCGCAATTTTTGAATGAAATAGTCTATGAATGCGCAGAGATCGCTTCGGGACGTGAGCATATCGCGAATCTTTTATATCATAGCGATGTGGTTATAAGTATAGTTTCAACTTTTTGTATAGAGGCGTGCTTGGTGGGTACGCCGGCAATTTGGATTGGATTTGATGGACTTGTTAAGTATGAAAGCTATGAGGAATCTACCAGATTTCAATATGATCTAGATTGTTTTAAAAGGATTATTGATACCGGCGCGATTCCACTCGCGGAAAATTTTGAGGAATTAATAATTTTAATAAAAAAATATCTTTTGGATAAATCACTTGACAGGGAAAAAAGAAAAAAGATGATTGAACAGGAATATTTTAAAACTGACGGGCGAGCGGGCGAAAGAATCGCTAAAATGGTCATTGATTTTGTTTCATAAAAATATGACAGAATCTCCTCAACAATGCGGTCTATGCAAGACAAAGACAGGTTTTGTCTTGAAGGAAAAGTTTAAAGAGTATTCTTTATGGGAATGCCCTAAATGTTTTGGTCAATTTTGGTTTCCGATGATAAGTCCTTCTTCTGATTGGTATGAAAAAGATGAGCGGTATTCTTTTCGCAATCAAAATCCTTTAAGAAAGCCGGAGCGTAATCATAATGAATTTTTAAAGGATTTGCCGGCACAAGGCGGAAAATTGCTTGACGTTGGAATGGGTACGGGTAATTTTTTGACGGCTGCGGTAAATAAAGGATATGACTGTTATGGAATTGATTTTGATACTGACGCGATTAATGCCGCTCGAGAGGTTTTGGGTTTAAAGAATGTTTATGCGTTAGATATTGATGAGGCGATTAAAAAATTCGGCAACGATTATTTTGATGTGGTAACAATGTTTGAAGTATTGGAGCATTTGGATAATCCCTCGGATTTTATTGAAAAAACAAAATTATTATTAAAAGACGAAGGATATTTGGCGTTAAGCGTTCCGTATCGCAGAGCTTTAGATATTTTAAAGCCTCATGACAAGCCGCCACGGCATCTGACGAGATGGGACGAAAAAGCGATTAAAAATTTTATAACCGAACGAGGTTTTGAAATCATAAGAATAAAAATTATTCCCGTTTCGTTGCCGTATTTAATAACAAAATTCCATTTTTGGTTTCGGGGATTTTTAAGTTTTAATTTGATTAATAAGATGGCGAAGGAAAATGGCGCGGAAGTTGTCTTAAAAAAAGACAATCTTAAATGGTTAAGAAAATTAGCCCGTTTTAAAGACTATTTATTTTTTGGGATACCGGCTGTTTTATTTTTATTTTTTCTTTACGCGAGCGGACGACGCGGTCTTGGCTTGTATGTTTTGGCTAAAAAGGTGTAATTTTTATTTATGCCCTTACCCGAAAGAAAAAATACTTGGCTTTTAGACTATCAACGCAATATCACTTCTCAATTTGGAGAAGACGGTATTATTGAAAAAATATTTGAAGTAATCGGGGTGGATAATAAATGGTGCGTTGAATTTGGAGCTCTTAACGGGAGGCATCACAGCAATACGTGGAATCTTATAAATAATAAAGGCTGGTCAGCCGCGCTTATTGAGGCGGACCCGTTTTATTTTGAAAAATTGAAAGCATTTTATGAAAATAATAAAAACGTAACTTGTCTTAATGAATTTATAAATTTTGAAGGAGAGAGCTCTTTGGATAATGTTTTGTCTTGTATAGTGATTCCTAAAACTTTTGATTTATTATCCATTGATATTGACGGTAATGATTATCATGTTTGGGATTCTCTTAAATTGTTTTCGCCTAAAGTAGTGATTATAGAATTTAATCCTTCCATACCTTTGGATATTGCTTTTGCGCAGCCGCGCGATATGAAAATACAGCAGGGGTCATCCTTACTTTCTATTGTTGAGCTTGGCAAAGTTAAAGAATACGAATTAGTAGCGGTTACCGAAGCTAACGCGATATTCGTAAAAAAAGAGTTTTTTAAGCGTTTTGGGATAGCGGATAATTCTCCGGCGGTGCTTTGGCAAAATCATAAATATGAAACCAAATTATTCCAGCTTTTTGACGGGACGCTTGTTTTAAGGGGTTGTGATAGGCTGATTTGGCATAATAAAAAGATTGATCCGGAAAAAATACAGGTTTTGCCGCGCTCAAAAAGGTTTTATCCCGCAGGAATTAATTCAAAGAAATCAGTTAGATTATTGAAGAGTTTTTTTAGAAAGCTGTGGTTTTATTCTTTAATAAAGAAATTTAAAAAATAACAGCGTTGTCATAAAACTTAAATCATTTTTTATTAGTTTTATATTTTAGTATAGTTATTAGGATGTGCGCGTAATATATCTAAAATTAATTAATATTTTTATTATGCATCCAATTAATAAAATTCTTTCATATTCTGGTTGGCAATTATATAGAAGTAGGAGACAATCCAATTTCCCAAAAGGTTTTAGGGCGAAGTATCGTGGCGATTTTGCGTCATTAAAAAATAATCCGCCGGCTGGATTTGATATCGCGTCGGAGGTGCTGTATGAGTCGGGAGATCATCCGGATAATTACATTGATTATGAATGCGCTTTTGCCGCTAGGCATTTAGGCAGAATAAGCCCCCAAAATATTCTTGATATAGGCTCGTATCGGCATTTTATTTTGGGGTTGTTGGCTAATTATAAGGTGACGACTGTAGATGTTAGAGACAGAAAACCAATTTCAAATAATGAAACTATAGTTACTTGTGACGCTAAAAAATTGGCATTACCGGACGCGTTTTTTGATACTATCGTTTCTTTGTGTTCTTTGGAACATTTTGGTTTGGGCAGATACGGAGACGAAATTGATTTCGGGGCAGATATTAAAGCGTTAAAAGAAATGGTAAGAGTGTTAAAGCCCGGCGGTCATTTAATATTCACTACCGAGATGGCTAGGGCGCCGCGGCCGATTATTGTTTTTAACACGCATCGTATTTATACCCATGATTTGATTAGTAAAATGTGTGGTGATTTGGGTCTTATTATGGAAGAAGAGAGATTTTTTAGCCGTATTTATAATAGACAATGTGAGTTAGACGAGGTTCTTATAGACCCTATAAAAAAGAAAACGCAAGATGTTTATTTGGGTTGTTGGAAAAAAGTTTAGCGATTATGAATAAAGATTTAACTTTAAAATTCAGAAAAATTAAATTGTTGGCATTGGATTTTGATGGTGTTATGACCGATGGTTTTGTTTATGTGGATGAGGATGGCAAGGAATCGGTTTGTTGCAGTCGCAAGGACGGTTTTGGAATTGGAATGTTAAAAGAAGCCGGCATAAAAGTCTGCGTTATTTCAAAAGAAAAAAATTCTGTTGTGGCGCAACGATGCGAGAAACTGGATATATCTTATTATCAGAATGTCGGTGACGGGAAAGGCAAGTTGGATGTTTTAAAAAAGGTAGCCGTCAATAAAAAGATTGTTTTTGAAGAAATTGCTTTTATGGGCGATGATATTAACGACTCGATGGTTTTAAAGTATGCTGGGGTTGCTGTAACGGTTGCCGACGGTCATCCTGCTGTGAAAAAAAATGCCGATTATATAACGATTAATAATGGCGGCCATCATGCGGTAAGGGAAGTCTGTGAGGTAATTCTAAAAGCTAAGAATATTTCTTTTTTAAAATAAACATAAATTTTATGAAAACGCTGTTTTTTAGTTTGTCATCCAGCGATGTTTTTAAAAATTTCTTTTTCTTTCCCGACGGAGTTTTTGATAAGATGAAGAAGTTTTTAAAGGAAAATAGGGATTGGAGAGTTGTTTTTGTTATGCCGGCTGATAAAGCCAAAAATTACGAATTGAGTTTAACTGAAAAATTAAAAGACGAATTAGGCAAGCAGTGGTTTTTAGAATCCGTTAAGATATCGGATTTTATAAATACAATACAAAGAATATTCTACTTTTTTTACTCCTATTTGGTTTTTACCGGAACGACAAAAACTCTCGCAACGATGGGTATGAGACCGGAAGACGCGCCTGGAGCAGGAAGGAGAATTTTATCACCGTTAAAAATTTTAATAGCCAATACTTTTGGGAGATTAAAATTCATTAAAGTTAGAGTCGTTCCTTACCTTTACCATAAAATTTTCATTAACAACCCATTTTTTTCTATTTTTGAAAAATACCAGCCAATTAAAATTTTCGCGCCAAATTTATTTAACAGGTTTGATATGGAGTTTTTGGCCGAAGCGAAAAAGCGCGGGATAGAAACGGTGGGGATGGTTACCGGCTGGGATCATTTTGATAAATACTTTTTGCCTTTTCAGGTTGATACCCTTTTGGCGCAAAGTGAGCAGATAAAAGGTTTCGCGACACGTTATCAAGCTTATAATTCAAGTAAGGTTTTTGTCGTAGGTTATCCCTATTTTGATTTTATAGTAAGAAATGATTACTTTAAGGAACGAAACGAAGTTTTAAAAGACCTTAATTTCCCGTTGAATTCAAAATATATTCTTTATATAGCCGGCAGTATGTATTGTCCAGATGAGCCGGATATTATTGAGACGCTTATAAAATGGGCTGATGATAATAAGTTTAACCAGGATGTGCGTTTGGTAATACGCCCTTACCCGGGTGGCAGAGGCAAGGACAGGGCATTTGACGAAGATAAATTTAATAGTTTTAAAGAACACCCACGAGTTTCTTTCCAGACGGGTAAATTTTGGGGTAATTTGGAAAGAACCGCTCATTTTTTGAATGTTATGCGGCATGCGGATGCGGTGATAGCGGTTTATAGCACTGCCGTGCTTGAGGCCGCGGTTTTTGATAAGCCTCTTTTGACAATTTCTTTCGACGGTTACAATAAGCGGCCGTTTTCACGGTCAGTAAAACGTTTTGAATTAAGGGAGCATTTTAAGGATGTGTTAAAGAGCGGGGCATTAAAAAGAGCCGCCAGTTTTGAAGAGCTTTTTAATTTTTTAAACGATTATCTTAAAAATCCCGAATTGGATAAAGAAAAAAGAGAAGTACTACGCAAGGAACTTGTTTGTAAATTAGACGGTAAAACTTCAGATAGGGTGTTTTCTTATCTTTTTTAAAGTTTTAATTAATATCTTGAATTACGAAATATAATTTGGTTTTTTAGTCATTTCGTGACTTAAGGCATTAGGCTCTTTTGAATATATAATTGAATAAAATTTT
>VMGU01000017.1:0-13633 GCA_007376745.1 Parcubacteria group bacterium Athens0714_26 | reverse complement strand
TAATTGAATAAAATTTTACTTTTCATTCTGGAATGTTTTGAGGCGAATTCAAGGCCGAATTTTTTCATGCAATTGATTATATCTCCCGGCGGATAAATTTTTTCGTTTATTTCAATTAAAACTGAACGTAAAGACGGATTAGATAAAGTATTTTCAGCGCCTTTTATTATATTTAATTCGGCTCCATCAACATCTATTTTAATCAGATTCGGCAAATCCAAGGAAAATTGTTTTATTAAATCATCAAGGCGATAGCTTAAAATAGGCTGAATAAAAAATGGTTTAAATTTTTCTCCGTTTTCGGTTAAGGATTCTTTTAGGGTGTGGCCGGCGGCGCCGGGATTAATATCGGAATAATTGAAAGAAAAAAGATTTGTCTGGTCGGTTAAAGCGATATTAAAAGGAATGATTTTTTCTTGACAATTACCCGGTTCAAAAGCGTATATTTTACAATTATTGTTCGCGACTGACTTCGCGACAAAAGAATAAGCGCCGACATTGGCGCCGATATCGTAAAAGACACTACTTTCTTTCATATTTTTTTCAATCCAGCTAACAGTTTCAGGTTCTTTGCGGCAGGCGTTTAAGCGGGGTAGTTGATTAAAAGAATTGATATCCATCAGAATATTATTTTTTGGATAATCCAGTTTTTCAATAATTTTGGATTTTTCTTTAACCACGATTTTTAAAAAAATAAAAGCGGTTTTCGGCCAATTAATTCGCCACCACCCTTTTCTTTTTAGGTCATATCTTTTCCATTTATTTATATAGCGTAAACTTTGCCACCAATACGGGGGAATTAATTTTTTAATAAATTGTTTCATTATTTTTTAACGGACAATCTTTTTTTAAGAAGTTCTTCGGCGACAATAAAATCAATTTCAGTGTCTATGTCCACTGCTTCATTTTTGGGTATGAGGTAGTATCGGATTTTTTTGCCGGCCATTAATTTATTTTCCATAAGTGTTTTCCAGCGTAAGGCGATGACGTCAATGTGGGAATAGGCGGGAGGAAATGATTGTCTGGGCATATTATGCGCGTCTTTTAAACCGGTAAATTTTTCCGATAAAAACGGTTCCAGATATTCGCCGTTTGTCCGCCAAAGTTTATAAGGGTGTTTTGACGCGGGCGTGATGGTTCTTGAGGAGTCGGCCGAGGAATCATTTAAAAGAAGTTTGATACAGGCGTCAATGTGTTCTGTGGTGCAAAGAGGTGTTGTCGGAGGAAGGCGCAGAATAATATCGGCTTGCCAGTTTTCGTTTTTTTTAAGCCATGCCGTCGCGTGATACAAATAATTAAAATCTGGCGTTGAATCCGAGGAAATTTCGGTAGGTCTTAAAAATGGGACTTCGGCGCCGTATTTTTTGGCGATTTTTGCGTATTCAGGCGAATCAGTTGAAACAATAACGCGATTTACGTATTTTGAGGCTTTAGCGGCTTCTATAATCCATGCCATCAGTGGTTTGCCCAGCAATGGTTTTATATTTTTGTTTGGTATGCCTTTGCTGCCGGCGCGCGCTCCTACTATGGCGAGCACTTTTAGTTTATTATTCATATAGTCAGTGATTATTTATAATTATATATTAGTTCGCGCGTTTTGTATAAAACTAAATTAAGTCACTAAAAGTTATATTTAATATGAATTTAGAGCGCATTAAAACGCTTATATCTTTTTTTGTCAGGGTATACGGCAAGTATAAAAAACAAATTATTATTTTGTCCGCACTTGGCTTTTTGGGCGGGTTATTGGAGGGCATAGGAATCGGCGCTTTAATACCCTTATTTTCTTTCATTTCCGGAGGAGACGGCATAGGACAGGATATTATTTCTAAGATTATCAATAAAACTTTTTTAGTTATTAATTTGGATTTAAATATCTGGAATTTAATTGGATTGGTCACAGCTCTGTTTATTTTTAAGGCATTTGCTCTTTATTATTTTTTGAAAATCCGAACAAAGATAGTGGCGGATTATGAAAACAATCTTAGAAGCGATTTGTACAGTAAAACACTTCGGGCCAATTGGTCATATTTGTTAAAGCATAAAATTGGTTATTTGGAAAATGTTTTGATGACGGACGTAGGCGCAAACGTGAAAATGTTTGAAAGCGTAGCCACGATTATCCTTGATAGCACCAATCTTTTAATGTATGTATTTGTGGCTTTTAGCATTTCCGCTTTTATTACAGTTATCGCTTTAGCGCTGGGCGCGATTACTTTGTTAATATTTAAGCCCTTGATATCGCGAACAAAGGCGTACGCCCATAAGCAACTCTCGTTAAATAAGATGGTAACCCATTATATAAACGAAAACGTCGCCGGTCTTAAAACGGTAAAAGTTATGGGGGCCGAAAAAGAGGTGATAGGAGTTGCTTCGGGTTTTTTTGAAAGAATGAGATTTTTAAGAATACAAAGATCAATGATAAAATATTTTACTTCCGTGGTTACTCAACCAATAAGCATTTTTTTTATAGTTACTGTTTTTATTATTTCTTACTTACGCCCCCCGTTTAATTTTGCCGTTTTTATAGCTATTATTTATCTTATTCAAAAGATTTTTATCTATATAGATAGGGCGCAGACGTCACTTCATGCCATTAGTGAAGCAGTTCCTTTTTTGAGAAACATAGTTAATTTTCAAGATGAATTAAATAAAAATCAAGAAATTGGAACGGGCCAGAATAAGTTTGAATTTAATGATAACTTGGAATTTAAAAAAGTGAATTTTTCATATAATTCCGATAAGCATACAATTAAAAATATAAGTTTTAAAATAAAAAAAGGAGAAATGATCGGCATTATTGGTCCGTCCGGAGCCGGTAAAACGACAATTGTTGATTTATTATTGCGTCTTTTTGAGCCGCGAACAGGAGAGATTTTGATTGATAATAAGAATATAAGCGATATAAGTCTTGAACAGTGGCGAAAAAATATCGGCTATGTGTCGCAGGATGTGTTTTTTAGAAATGACACTATTGCTAATAATATTAAATTTTTTGATGAAAGAGTTGGTGATTTGGATATGGAAGAGGCGACTAAAATTTCTAATATATATAATTTTATTCAAAAATTACACACTGGATTTGATACGATGGCAGGAGAAAGGGGTAATTTATTTTCCGGAGGTGAAAGACAGAGAGTTGCTTTGGCCAGAGTTTTGGCCAGGAGGCCAAAGATTTTGGTTTTAGACGAAGCCACAAGCACTTTGGATAACGAGTCTGAAGCTTTTATTAAAACTTCGCTTGAAAAACTACGGGGTGGATTGACCATTATTATTATTGCTCACAGACTTTCAACGGTTTTGGACGTTGATCGTATTATTGCCATTGACGACGGGCGGATTATTGAGGAAGGAAGTCCTAAGGATTTATTGAATAAAACAAATTCTTATTTTTATAAGGCATATAATATAATAAATGATAATATTTAAAATAAATGAAAATTCTTTTTGTTATCAGGTCAACTAAACATTTTCATTATCATAAAAGCATTGTTCGCGCGCTTTGTTCGCGCGGTTATAAGGTTTGCGTTCTTTTTGATAAGAGATTTTCAAAAGAGGCGTCACTTAACAGAGTAGAGGCATATAAAAAAGAAATAGCTTCTGATTTTGCTTATGGTTGGGCGATTTCCACTGATAGTTTGAGGAAACGCATTTTGACGTATTCGCGGGATTTATTAAGCTATACGCGCTATCTTAAAGATAAGGATTTGGCGAAGCTTGAAGTTTTTAAGGAAGATTGGAGAATTCATTTGCCGATTTTTGTTCGGCTATTTTTAAAATTACCTCTTGCGAAGTTTTTAGTTTGTAGTGCTCCGGTTGTTTTTTTTCTCTCTTTAATGGAGAGAGTTTTTCCGCCAGATAAATCTGCGGTTTTTGATATTTTAAAACGCAGTCCCGATTTAGTGATTTCTTCACCTGTGGATATGCGCGGTTCATCTGTGGATTTGGAATATTTAAAAGCCGCTTCAAAATTAAAAATTTCCACTGCTTTGCAAGTTCTTTCTTGGGATAATCTAACAGTTAGAGGTTTAATACATGTGATTCCTGATTTATTTTTTGTTTGGAATAAATATCAATTTCAGGAAGCCATAAAATATCACGGTATTCCTAAAGAAAATATTAGAATTGTTGGCGCGCCGGTTTTTGATGGCTGGTTTTCGGATTTAAAGCCTTCTATTTCCAGGGTTGAGTTTTGCAGTCGTTACAATCTTAATTCTTCAGCGCCAATTATTACTTATTTGGGTTCTTCCAGGAATATAGTTTGGAATGAAACGTGGTTGGTTAAATCTCTTCGCGAAGCGCTTGATAAATCAAGTGATGAGCGTTTAAAAAACGCACAGATTATTTTTCGTCCTCATCCGGGAAATTTCAAACATTACAAGGATATGGATTTAAAAAAAGTGATTGTTTTGCCTAAAGAGGGGGCTTTGCCGGATGAGGATTCATCCTTGCAATTATTTTATGATACTTTGTATAATTCGACTGTCATTATAGGGGTAAATACCAGCGGATCAATTGACGCAATGATCGCGGGAAAGCCTTGTGTGGCTTTAATTGTGCCGGAATATCAGAAGTCGCATTCCGATACTTTGCATTTTAGGCAATTATTGGATAGGAATATACTTTATTTGATTAAAAATGTTGATGAATTTCCTTCGGTTTTTCTGGATATTCTTAATGGAAAAGATATTTATAAAGAAAATCGCCAGCGTTTTATAAAAGATTTTGTCAGGCCTTTGGGGCTGGATAAAATTGCAGGGGAAGCGGTTGCTAACGAAATCGGAAAATTTTTAAATAATAAGTTGACTAAATTATGAAATTAAAAAAAGATATAAAAATTATTGTTACATTGGGGCCGGCGACGAAGCAAAAACAAGACCTTCAACGCATTAAAGAAAAAGGAGTTGATTTTGTGCGCGTTAATATGTCGCATTCTCCTTTGGAAGAATTTCAATATTTTATGGGGCTTGCGAAAGAGGTTGGTGTGCCGTTTATTGTTGATACCGAAGGCTCGCAGATTAGAATGGGTTTTGTTGAGAATGGCAAAATAAAATTGGAAGAAAATCAAATAATTCGTTTGTGCGGAGATGAGATTGTTGGGAATAAAAATGAAATTACGCTAAAACCTAAAATTGCTCTTAGTTATTTTACCGAAGGAGATTTGATTTATGTTGATTTTGATACGGTGGTTCTTCAGGTTGTTGAAGTTTCTACAATCTCTAAGGGCTATATCGTTGTCAGGGTAGTTGTTGGAGGGTTGTTGGGCAGTAATAAGGGGGCTGTGGTTGATTCCTTAAATTCTAAAAAATTTAACCTTCCGGTTTTGACTGACAAGGATTACAAAGCAATTACTTTGGGTCTTAAGGCGGGAGTTAAACATATCGCGGTTTCTTTTGTTAGAAGCGCAGCGGACGTGAAAAAAGTGCGCGAAGTGACAAAAAACAAAATGAAAATTATTTCAAAGGTTGAGTGTCTGGATGCTTTGCATAATCTTGATGAAATAATTAAGGCTTCGGATTTTATACTTATTGACAGAGGAGATCTTAGTAAGGAGATTTCTTTGGAAAAAATTCCTTTCGCGCAAAAATTTATATTAAAAAAAGCAAAACAGTATAAACGAGAGGTTTTTATCGCAACTAATTTATTGGAAACAATGGTTAATAGCGCTAAACCGACGCGAGCCGAAGCAAATGATGTTATAAATTCTATAGTTGATGGGGCAGCTGGGTTAACTTTGGCGGCGGAAACAGCAATCGGCAAGTACCCGATGGAATGCATAGATGTTCTTAATAGTTTAATAAAACATTCTCAAATGGTAATTTCGCCGATTAACGAGAAGAAGAGTCGCGATTATTTATTAGATCCTTTAGTTTTCTCTTCTTTAGTGGAACCCCATGGAGGGAAATTGGTTAATCGAGTGTTGAATGATATTCCAAGTAAGACATATTTAAATTCTCTTAAAAAAATTAAAATTAATGATGAGCAGTATATGGACGTTGAGCAGATTGCTCTTGGTGTGTTTGGTCCTCTTGAGGGATTTATGATCCAGCGTGATTTTTTAAGTGTTTTAAAAAATATGCGTCTTGCGGCAAATGGCGTTGTGTGGCCGTTGCCAATTGTTTTGGATGTTGATAGTGATGAGGCTAAAAAAATTAAGATTGGCGAAGATATAGCTTTGATTGATAGTAAAAATAATATAGTTGCCGTTATGCGCGTGGAAGATAAATATACTTTTGATAAAGAGATGGTAATGAAAAAAGTGTATGGCACGTTAGACAACGCTCATCCGGGTGTACGTCACATTAAGGCTATGAAACCAGTGTTAATCGGAGGGAAAATTGATTTAATTAAGCGGCGGGATTCTTTAATAAAAAGATATGAGTTGACTCCTTTGCAAACACGAAAGTTATTTGAAGAAAAACACTGGATTAATGTTGTTGGTTTTCATACAAGAAATGTGATTCATATGGGGCATGAGTTTGTTCAAATATCCGTGCTTAAAAAAGAACATTGTGATGGTTTATTTGTTCATCCTGCGGTTGGTTCTAAAAAAGCAGGAGATTTTGCCAGTCAATATATCATGAAAAGTTATGAAATAATGCTTGAAAGATTTTATCCGGCAGGACGGGTGGCATTGGGGGCGTTTGCGTCATATTCGCGGTATGGCGGACCAAGAGAAGCCGTTTTCACGGCAAAATTTTGGGTGTAATCATTTTATTGTCGGCAGGGACCATACGGGCGTGGGAAATTTTTATGGCCCTTATGATTCTCAAAAGATATTTGAGCAGTTTCCCGATATAGGCGTTAAAATTATACCCTTTGGAGAGATTTTTTATTCTAAAGAGAAAAGGGATTATGTCCATTATTTTGGTGATAATACAGAGAAGGAAATCGGTTCTTTGGCTATAAGCGGAAGTGAAGTGCGCAGGATGCTTAAGAGCGGTGTGATGCCGCCATCATGGATGATAAGAGAAGAAATATCCAAAATGATTTTAGAAGCGATTAAAAATGGTGAAGAGGTTTTTGTTGAAGAAGATGGGTAAAGTTATTTGGTTTACAGGTTTAAGCGGTTCAGGCAAAACAACCATTGCGTCAGCTTTTTGTGAGAGGTTAAATTCTTGCGGTAAAAAAGTTTTTATACTGGATGGGGATGAGATTAGGTCAAAATTACATAAACACCTTTCTTTTTCCCGGGAGGATATTAAGGAAAATAATCATTTGATAGCAATGATGGCCAAAGAAAAAATTTCCGAATTTGATTTTATTTTAGTGCCGATTATTTCTCCGTATCGCGATGACCGGCAGGCTGCTAGAAATTTATTGGGAGAAAATTTTATAGAGTTGTTTGTTGACACCTCTTTGAAGGAATGTATTAAACGAGATGTTAAAGGTTTGTATAAAAAAGCGTTAAATAAGGAAATAGCTAATTTTATAGGAGTTAGTGATTCTAATCCTTATGAATTTCCACGGGTGCCGGATATACATCTAAATACTGAAAATTTGTCTATTGATGAGTGTGTTAGTATTATTTTAGAATATTTGTAGATACAAAAATAATAGTTAAGTAATTTTATGAAAAAGAAAAACCCATTAATTTTTTTACATCTTACAAGAACAGGGGGTTCAACACTGCGAGGAATTATTGAGCGACAAATTAATCGAGGAGCAGCATATCGGATTAAAGGTAATAGTATTGAAAAAACAATAGAAGATTTTAAAAATTTTTCTCAAGTAGAAAGGGATAAAATAAAGTTTTTAAGTGGTCATATGCCGCTTGGTCTTCATAAATATTTTTCTGTGCCTTGTGATTATATAACTATGTTACGAGATCCAATTGAAAAGGTTATTTCTGAATATTATTATATGAAGAATTTTCCGCAGCATACTTATTATCAAACAATTAAGAATATGAGCTTAAAAGATCATGCTTTAAGCAGGGTCAACTCAGTTGTTAATTATCAAGCGCGGGTTTTAAGCGATAACTGGGGGATGCCTCATGTTGAGTCTTCGCCTCTTCCTTCCAATGCTTTAGAAGTTGCTAAAGAAAATCTTAGAAAATATTTTAAAGTGGTTGGTGTTATGGAAAAATTTGACGAAACACTCCTTGTTTTTAAAAAAGTTTTGGGGTGGAAAAATATTTATTATATTAGAAATAATGTTAATGCTAAACGTCCATTGAAAAGCGAGATTTCTCAAGACGTGCTTGATATCATTAAGAAAAATAATGCGTTAGATATAGAGCTTCATAAGCTTGCTGGGCAATTATTGGAGGATTCAATTAAAAAATATGGCCCTTCTTTTGAGGAAGATTTAAAACGTTTTAGAGTAATTAATAAGACTAATTTTTTTCAAACATTAAATACGGTGAAGGGAAAATCACGAGAATTTATCGTAAATTGTATTCCTGATTTTGTAAAAAATCGTATAAAAAAAGTATTAAATAAAAATTAATAACGGAATAAATTATGGTTGAAGACGTAAATAAAGATTTAAAAGATCGCTATTGTAAATTTGTTTCAAAAATACCGACATTTAAAGATAAACAAGCTAAATTGGGTCATTGGGAGGACGCTATAAAATCTTTTAATCTTTATTCAGTAAAAAATTGCTCACAAAAACTAGATATTATTGGTAAAATAGTAGAAGGCTCCGAATTCGGTTTCCGCAGTTTTTATAAGAAATATTTTACGAATTTTTTATTTTTAAAGGATTTTTTGTTGGCAAGGATTATATTGATAGGTGAAAAGATTTCTGGAACTATTAGTAATAATCGTATTACTAAATACGAACATGCTAGAGCTTTAGAATTTATAAAGAAGAAGGGTTTATTATTTGAGTATTTGGAGTTTATTAAATCATTTGGAATAAAATCAGAAATGCAGACTATCAGATATTTTTATTATCTGAAAAATTTAAATGATGTTTTGGAAAAACAGCAAATAAAAGGAAAATTAAATTTTTTGGAAATTGGGGCGGGAGCCGGCGGTTTTTCGTTGTTTTGCTTTAAGAAAATTTCTGTTTTTAGATACGTAATTGTTGATTTGCCGGAAATGTTGGGGTATGCGGCTTATCAAATATTAAAATACCGACCGGATTTATCTGTTGTATACCCTGATGAATTTAATGAAGGTTTATTTGGTAAAGAGAATAAACCAACAGTTTATTTTTTACTTCCTAAACAAATAGAGTATTTACCTGAAAATTTCTTTAATGTAATTTTAAATTTTACTTCATTTTCTGAAATGGCGCCGGAAGAAATTATCAGATATTTTTCTTATATTTATAAAATAGGAAAACAAGGAGCAATTTTTTATAATGTTAATCGGGTTAAGCAATTGTCTAAAAAAGAAGAGGATGGGGTTATAATCAATAATCCTCTTTTGTTTCCTTATGGAAATAATGATGAGATTTTGTCTTTTGGAACCGATGAGTTTCACTATGCCACACGGACGGGGATAGGGGTGATTCCGACTATGACTATTTCCAGAATCGCAAGAATAAAATCAAATAATTAAGATGAGTCAAAAGGTATGAGAAAAATTTCTAATTGCAGAGTTTGCCAAAGCAAAAAAATTCACCCCTTTTTTGATTTAGGCAAACAGCCGCTTGCTAACTCTTTACTTAAAAAAGCTAATCAAAAAGAAAAAAAATATCCTTTATCCTTAAGTTGGTGCAAGGATTGCAATTTGGTTCAGTTGAATCACACGGTTGATCCCAAAGAGCTGTTTTCTAATTATGTATGGGTTACCGGAACGTCTAAAACTGCGAAGGAATACGCGAAGATTTTTTACAATGAGATGGTTAGTCGATTTAAGAGCAATGACGCAGAAAATTATGTTTTAGAAATTGCTAGTAATGATGGCACTTTTTTGAAACCATTTATAGAAAATAAATACAAGACATTGGGGGTGGATCCCGCAGAAAATATAGTGAAGGTTGCATTAAAAGAAGGGGTGCCCACCGAGCATATGTTTTTTGGAGTTAAAGCGGCGCGCAAATTATTGAAAGGTCATGGTCCGGCGGCTGTCGTTTTCGCCCGCAATGTTTTACCGCATGTGGCCAATACCCGTGATTTTATTGAAGGAATGAAGATAGTGCTTAAAGATGATGGTGTGGGGGCTGTCGAGGTTCATTATGCCGATAAGATACTTAAGGAATTACATTATGATTCTATTTATCATGAACATCTATGTTATTTTACGGTTAAGAGCTTGGAAAAGCTTTTAAATGATTTTGATCTTTATATTTTTGACATAATTAAAAGTCCGATTAGTGGTGGTTCTATAGTTGTTTATTTTAAAAAAAAGAAAACAAGAGAGAAGGTTGTTGTTAATCAATATAGAGATAAGGAAACCATAGATAAAATTAATAATTTTAGCAGTTGGAAAAATTTTGCGAGAAAATCTTATTTTCATCGCGACAAACTTATTGCGATTATTAAAAAAATCAATCAAGACAAGAAAAAAATTGTCGGCTATGGAGCTTCGGCCCGAAGTTCAACTCTACTAAATTTTTGTGGTATTAATTCCAAGATGATTTCTGCCATCGCGGATCAGAATCATCTGAAACAAAATCTTTTTACCGCGGGTTCGCATATTTTAATTGAAAAACCAGAAAAAGTTATAAAGAGAAACCCTGATTATATATTGATACTAGCGTGGAATTTTAATCAAGAAATAATAGAAAATCTTGAAAATAACCTTAGTTTTAGAGGGAGTTATATAATTCCTTTGCCTAATGAACCGAAAATAAAGTTTGGTTGCGGTAAATAAAAAATAGATATAATATTAAAAATTATGGATGATAATTTGATTGAGGGTGTCAAGATTATTCCTCTAAAGAGGATTCCCGATACAAGAGGCGTTATTATGCATGGGGTGAGATCGGATAATATATTGAATAACTTCGGGGAGGTATATTTTAAAAAGTTATATAAAGGCGTAATTAATGGCTGGCATATTCATGAGACTCTTATTTTAAATTATATATGTATTTACGGAATGATGAGATTAGTTTTGTATGACGCTCGGGAAAATTCTTCTACTTATAAGAAATTTCAAGAAATATGCTTTGGTGATGATAATTATTGTCTTGTTCATATTCCGCCAGGGGTTGCTAATGCCTCGGAATGTTTGTGTGATCCTTTTTCTATAATGTGCAATGTGGCGTCTGAACCGCACAATGCGTCAATAAAATATAAAAGAATAGACCCATATTCAAATGAGATTCCGTATGACTGGGGTAAAAGAGATAGGTAGTAACTTGTTATGAATGAAGAGAATTTGGGCTTTAAGATAGTCAAATTTTTAGAGACTAGAAATTGGAATACGTTAAAGATTGATTCAGGTGTCCCTATTATTTTACGGCTTAAATGCCCCGGTGATGACAGTTTTTTAAAAACTATTTGCACATTGATAGGTGATAAAGGAAAACAAAAATTAAGGATAGGGATTTGCCCGTCGTGCGGCTATTTGGCGCATATGGATTGTCCTGACCCAAAATGGCTAAGTAATTTTTATTCAACAAGTTGGAATAAATTAAAAGACGCAGGTCGGGCAGTTCAGGTATTGCGTAAGAGTTTTGCGAGCGGTGACTTTGCGAGAAAAGATGAGCCGATCATAAATCTTGTTAAAAAAATTTTAATAGATAAAAGCCGGTATATTTGCGAGATTGGTTGCGGCCAAGGTTTTTTATTAAAAAGATTAGAAAGATTGGGATTTGTTAATTCTGTAGGGGTAGAAAATTCACGGCACATTGCGGAGATTGCCAGGCAAGCCGGCGGTTTGAGGATAATAGACTCATCTTTTGAATCGTCAAGCGTTCAAAGTGAGCTGAAAAAGATGGCTCCTTTCAGCCTTATTTATTGCCGACATGTTTTGGAGCATGTTTATAATCCCGCGGAATTTGTAAAATTAGTTTCAGGGCTTCAATCCCAAGGAGATTATTTTATGATTTCGGTGCCTAATCTTGAGGGCGCCATATCCATGGCTTGTTTGTTGTATTTGCCTCATCTTCAATATTTTTCCAAAAACGCGCTTCAAAAAATTTTAGAAAATAATGGATATAAAATTATCGATGATTCTTTAACTAATAATAATGAGATTAATTTAGTTGTTCAGAGGGTTGCTTTGAGACAAGAGAAATTATCGGAAAATTATAAAGTTGATTATTTTAGTAAAATAATGGAAAAATTCGTAAAAGGATTGGGGTTTACAAAAAAACATTATTCATCGGTTCGTCGTCTGTGGTGGCATAGAAGAATGGATAAAGGGGGTCAGGCGAGTTTTTTCAGAAATGAGTTGGTGGATAAGATTTACTGGCGTATTTTCTCTAAAATTATTATGCATAAAGATAAAACCAAGTACCCGTTAAAATCCGCGCTCATAAGTAATCTTGTAAGCCCATCTATTTACCAAAGAGATTCTTCGATTGAAATATGGTTTGAGAATGATGTTGAGTTTTTATACAAGTAGTTTTTTATATTATGATTATTTCAAAAACACCACTGCGTATAAGTTTTGTTGGCGGAGGGTCTGATTTTAAAGATTATTATCAGCGTGATTATGGCGCGGTGGTTAGCACCGCCATAAATAAATATATCTAATTCCAAAACAGAATTGGTGGATAATGTTGATAATCTTAAGCACGATATAATTAGAGAGGCTTTGAAGCTAACTGGTGTGACACAGGGGGTGGAGGTTGTGTATATATCCGATCTTCCTTTAAGAAATACGGGACTAGGTTCGTCTAGTAGTCTTGCGGTGGGTGTTTTGAATGCCCTTTATGCCTATAAAAACAAGAAAGTTGGTGTTAAGCGTTTGGCGGAAGAGGCATGTAAAATTGAAATAGAAATATTAAAAAGGCCTATTGGTAAACAGGATCAATACGCGGCGGCATTTGGGGGATTGAATTATATACGATTCAATAAAGATGAAAGCGTGGAGGTTAAGCCCATTATTTTTAATAAGGACTTATTCCATAAATTTAATAGAATTTTTTTGATTTTTTATACTGGTAGGGTTGTAAAATCCGGCAGGATCTTAGTTGAACAAAAAGACAAAACCAGTAAAAATTTTTCAGTGTTAGATGAGATGGTTAAATTTACGAAAGATTTTTATTGGAATTTAAAAAAAGGCAAGTTGGATGTCGTGGGAGATTTATTACATCGAAACTGGCTTCATAAGCAAAAATTAGCCAGCCAAATAACAAATAAGACGATAGATGTGTATTACGAAAAAGCTATTAAGGCGGGGGCGGCAGGCGGCAAAATTCTCGGGTCGGGCGGAGGCGGATTTTTATTGTTATGTTGTAAACCCGATGATAAATTTAAGATACGTAAAGAGTTGCTTAATTTAAAAGAGATGCCATTTAAATTAGAAACTCAGGGAAGCGAGATAATTTATAAAAGTAACTAAAACAATCAAATTAGAGTTTTATTATATAAATGAAGGAATTTAGAAAGAAGTTTGCCAAAGAATATCTTCGGCGTACTAAGGATTTAATCAGTATTATTGAAGATGACTTGGCTGAAAAAATAAGCGAGATAATCCCTATTTTTTTGGAGGCGCGAGAAAAAAAACAGACAATTTTTGTTATGGGTAACGGAGGCAGCGCCGCAACTGCATCTCATTTT
>VMGU01000016.1:11266-12767 GCA_007376745.1 Parcubacteria group bacterium Athens0714_26 | reverse complement strand
ATTGGAGGTATGACCTTAATTATAAAATGGATATGAAAAATGACGAAGCCCCTTTTCACTTTTCATGTTCTAAATGTGGCGCAATGATTCATATTCTTGTTAAGGGTCTAGTGGATTCTATAATGATGAATGAAATTGCGTGTTTAAAGTGTGGGGCAATTGATCATTGGTATCGCTCAAAAAATAACCAGGAACGTATTGCTGTGTCAGTAAATAATTGGAGGCATTGGAGGTATGACCTTAATTATAAAATGGATATGAAAAATGACGAGTATCCTTATAATTTTAAATGTCTTCATTGTGGTGGAGACATTTATGTTTTAATTAAAAAGGGAGAGGGTTCACAACTTGACACACAGGAAACTGCTATATGTCCGAGGTGTAATAGGATGGCCCGTGTAAGAAAATATACCGTCAGCGGTGGTTTCGCTTTTGGAAGAGGTGAAATCGCTGATTCAGGGCCGTATGAAGAATTTATTCCTTATTAGATCCTTATTAGATCGACTAAAAAGGCAGTTTCAAAACTGCCTTTTTTTAATCCTTTAAGAATTTTGCGAGATGCGTCTAATAATCTATTGACATCGCAAGTCGATAGATTTAAATTTATAAGATTTTATTTCAAATTTTCAATAATGGCGATTTCGAGCGGCACTATGGCAAAAGGCGAGTAGCGCATTTCACTGTAGGCACGGATGAGGGATTTTAAAATCATGATTTGTTTGTTTTCATTTATAAGCGCGGCGTGATTTTTTAAAAGCGACAATTCTTCTTTAGTAAGCTCTTTTTGATACAAATTTTCAATTTGCGGATTCATTTTCAGGGTTAAAACCCGCCGCATATAGTGAATTAAATCTTTATTAAGCTGAACAAGATTGTAGCCGCCCTGGTCAATTTCATTAAGATAGCTTAGGGCATTTTGGAGGTCGTTCTTAATAAGATGGTCGGCTAAAGCGGCTGTTTTTTTATAGCCGGTTTTGCCGGCGATTTTTTCCACGTCTTTAAGCTCTACGTCCTGGTCCAGCGAAGTGATTTGGTCTAAAAGCGATTCAGCGTCTCTTAGACTGCCTTCGGCAAGCGCGGCGATTAACTCCAGCGCGTCATCGGACACCTTTAACTTTTCGGTTTTAACGATGTAATTTAATTTTTTAATGATTTCTTCCAGGGAAAGTTTGTGAAAATGAAAACGCTGGGTGCGGGAAGAAATAGTTGCCGGGACTTTTTCGTATTCGGTGGTGGCTAAAATTAAAATCGCGTGCGCCGGCGGCTCCTCCAGTGTTTTTAAAAGAGCGTTAAACGCTTCGCGGGTAAGCATATGGGTTTCGTCTATTATAAAAACTTTATATTTTAGCGAAGAAGGGGACAGCCGGATGCCTTCTTTGAGATTGCGGATTTCGTCTATGCCGCGGTTACTGGCGGCATCGATTTCAACCACGTCCATTACGTTGCCCGCGTCAATTTGTAAACAAGCGGGGCATTTATTGCAGGGTTCGCCTTTGGCTTT
>VMGU01000016.1:0-11234 GCA_007376745.1 Parcubacteria group bacterium Athens0714_26 | reverse complement strand
GGGCGAATTTATCTTGCCTGGCCGCATTTTTTAAAATTTCTACAATATGTTCCTGACCCAGTAATTCTCCAAGGAGTTTAGGTCGGTATTTTCTGTAAATCGCTATCATAAATAATAGTAATATTATACATTATCCGGTATTTAATAACCAAAAAGAAATCTTTAAAAAATATTGATATGGATATTGTGTGGACAGCATAAAATCGTTATAATTTATTGGTGAAAAAATTACTTCAATTTTCAGCTTTTATTTTGGCCGGGGTAGGGCTTTTTTTGTTTATGAACACTAAAAATCACATAAATATAAGCGAAGGATTAAGTAACGTTTTGGGGCAGTTGACCGCCAGCACCACGTCAAGCGATCCGGTTAAAAAAGCAGTTGACCCAAACGCGGATATTACCGCGCAGACGCCGCTACAAAATCCTCCGGAAATTATTAAAGCGATTTACGCAACCGGCTGGTCCGGAGGCAACGCCAAAAGCGTTGATTATTTTATTAACTTAATCAAAGGCACGGAGTTGAACGCGCTGGTAGTTGATGTTAAAGATTATTCCGGTACGGTCAGCTACAAAATGGATGTGGAATTAATCAAAAAATATGGCGCCGTGGAAGTTAAAATACCAAAAATAAATTCTTTAATTAAAAAACTGCACGACCAGGGCATTTATGCCATAGCCAGAATTACGGTGTTTCAGGACCCGATTTTAGCCAAAGCGCGGCCGGATTTGGCGCTTCAAAGTGTTTCTAAAGGCACTATTTGGAAAGATAATAAGGGTCTTGCGTGGATGGACCCGTCTTCGCAAGAAGTTTGGGATTACAATATCGCGATTGCAAAAGATGTTTTAAGCAGGGGATTTGATGAAGTGAATTTTGACTATATACGTTTTGTTTCCGACGGCAATATGTCCGATATTAAATATCCGGTTTGGGACATAAAAACATCAAAACAAAAAGTAATCGGTAACTTCGCAAAATATTTAAGGGAAGCTTTGCCCGGCGCCAAAATATCCGCGGATGTATTTGGCTTGGTAACGATGAATTATGACGATTTGGGAATTGGCCAGAAACTGGAAGAGATTTTGCCGTATTTTGACTATGTCGCGCCTATGGTTTATCCGTCCCATTATGCCTCCGGCTTTAACGGCTACAAAAATCCCGCGCTTTATCCGTATGAGGTTGTCCATATGTCAATGGCCGAAGCGGCGAAACGGATTAAAATTTTTAGCGGCGCTACATCCACAATCCAAGACGATCTAAACGTTGCCAGATTAAGGCCATGGCTTCAGGATTTTAATTTGGGCGCTGATTACGATAAGACTAAAGTAAGGGCGCAAATTGAGGCGGTTTATGATGCTTTTTGTAGTCCGCCTTCGCCGAAGGCTATGGCGGACGCTCAAATTTGTAGCTCCTCGTCCGACGGACTCGGAGACAAATTTGGCGGCTGGATGCTTTGGAACCCGTCAAATGTTTATACAAAAGCCGCGCTTAATAACGAATAATTTAAAATAATCAATGACTAGATACGAACTTAAACTTGAACAATTTTCCGGGCCGCTTGAAAAACTTTTAGAGCTGATAGAGGCGCAAAAATTGGAAATTACCACGATTAATCTGGCGCAGGTTACGGGTGATTTTTTGGATTATTTAAAAAGTTTAGCCGAAGACGCCAAGCACCCGAGTGTTATCGCGGACTTTGTGGTGGTGGCTTCGCGGTTGCTCCTGATTAAGTCTAAGGCGATTTTACCCAATTTGGAATTGACCGAAGAGGAAGAAAAAGAAATCGGCGATTTGGAAGCCAGATTGAAAATTTACAAAGAATATAAAACCGCGGCAACGCATATACAGAAATTATGGAACCGCAAAAAGATTTCTTTTTCCCGTCCGCTTTTTCATAATTTGCCGAAGATGTTTTATCCGCCGGAGAAATTGGACGTGAGCGATTTGGAAACGGTTATACAAGCAGTGGTTCAAGAACTTAAAAATCTGGTGCCCGAAGAGCAATCAATTAGGAAAATCGTCATTAGTATAAAAGAAAAAATGGAGGAGCTGCTGGAAAGATTTAAGGAAAGGACAGAACACAGCTTTAATAATTTGACTAAAACCAAGCCTAAAATGGAAATTATAGTTATGTTTCTGGCGATTTTGCATTTATTGCGCGAGCGGATAATACAGGCGGAGCAAAATGACCAGTTTTCTGATATAATCATTAAAAAATAATATTTTATGGATGATTTGGATATTAAAAAAAATTTAGCGAAACTGGAAGCCCTTTTGTTTATTTACGGTGAGCCTATAGAGGTAAAGAAAGCCGTTAAAAATTTAGGAATTGCAGAAAGCGATTTTGAAAAAGTTTTAGGGCAATTGGAAACAAAACTTCAAGAGGAGGGACGTGGTTTGACCTTGATTAAAGACAGCGGCAGAATTCAGCTCGCCACCAAGCCGGAAATGTCGGATTTGTTGTCAAACGTGATAAAGCAGGAATTCACGGAAGATTTGACTCCGGCGGCGTTGGAAACGCTTTCTATTATTGCTTATGCCGCGCCTATAACCAGGGCGGACTTAGAATACATCAGAGGAGTTAATTCCAGTTTTATTTTACGAGCTCTTTTGATGAGAGGACTTATTGAGAGGTCTATTAGCCCACAAAGAGCCAATGCCTATATTTATAGCGTAAGTTTTGATTTGTTGAGGCAGTTGGGAATTTCATCAGCCGATAATTTACCGGATTATAAAAAATACCGCGATTTGGTGAATTTATTGCATCAGGAAACTATTAAAGAAGAAAAAGGCGAAATTCCCAGCCAGAACGCCGATGCTTTTTTAAATAGCCAAGAAAATCCGGAAAGAGGCATTTTAAATAATTAATTTAACAATGAACAATTTTAAATTACAAAGTTTATTATTCGCGCTGATTATATTTGTGGCCGCGGTAGTTTCTAAAATTGACAGGGATAATTTTAATAAAACTTTTTCCGCGCAAAGCATCAAGGACAGCAGTATAACGGCTTCGGCTCGATTATTGCCGATTGTTCAGGTTGATAATCAATTTAAAAATACCGGCGTATCGCTTACGGCCCAGTCGGCAGTTGAAAATAATTATCCTTATAAGAAAATGAGTATCATAGATTTATCTTATGGCGCCGAAGTGGTTTACGCGAGCGATTTGGACAACGATTTTAAATTTTGGAATTTAGACGAATCCGAGCGTTGGCCCATCGCTTCCATAACCAAATTAATGAGCGCGGTGATAGCAGTTGAAAAAGTGGGATGGGATAAGCAAGTTATGATTTCTGAGAACGCCGACAATGTTGAAAGCTCTACTCCGAATTTAAGCGCCGGCGAAAGCTACGCGGCTGGCGATTTGGTAAGGGCGATGTTAGTGGTATCTAGCAACGACGCGGCGGAGGCGATAGCCGAATTTTACGGAGAAAGAAATTTTGTGGATGAAATGCAGAAAAAAAGCGCCGAGCTGGGAATGTTGGAAACGGCTTTTTATGACGCTACCGGCTTATCTATAGTAAATCAATCAAGCTCGGCTGACCTGAAAAAACTGGTCAAATACGTTTTTAAATATCACTTTGAACTTATGGACATAACCAGAGAAAAGACAGTAGAATTAGTAGAGCTTAAATCGGGCGCCAAGAAAACCCTGAATAACATAAATTACTTCGCTGGACAGGGTGATTTTTTAGGAGGGAAGACGGGTTTTACCGACTCGTCTAAAGGTAATTTGCTTTCTGTGTTTCGGTATCAGAATCATAGAATTTTAATCATTGTTATGGGCGCTGACGACAGATTTAAGGAGACGGAAAATGTTTTGGATTGGATTAAAAAATCATTTAAATTTAATTAAATAAATCATCGCGTATTGCGATAATCGTTTGATATGCAAATTTTACAAGTGGTAAGAGTATTGATTTTAGCGACAATTTCTTTTTTGACGGCATTGGCTTTAACGCCGTTTCTTTTAAAACTGGTATCCCGTTTTAAATTTCATAAACAAATCAGAAGCGAAAAACAAGCGCCGGTTTTTTATAAGCTTCATAAGCATAAAGAAAATACGCCGACTATGGGGGGTATTATAATTTGGGCGACTGTGCTTATCGTCGCCGTGGCGACTTTAATACTCGGACGTTTTTTTGACGGTTTCTGGAACAGTTTAAGTTTCATAGATAGGGCGGAAACTTATTTGCCTCTTGCGGCTATGTTTATTGCCGCGATTTTTGGATTATTTGATGATTTAATGGGAGTTTTGCATATTGGTCCCAATGGCGGAGGACTTAGAGTTTCCCAGAAATTGATGCTGTATACTTTTGTCGCCATCTTGGGCGGTATTTGGTTTTATTTCCGTTTAAACTGGGACATTTTATACATTCCGTTTTGGGGATATATCAGCATTGGTTGGTGGTATATTCCCATTTTTATTTTTGTTATTGTTGCCAGCGCGTTCTCGGCCAACGAAACTGACGGTCTTGACGGCTTGGCGGGCGGCACGCTCTTGTTTGCTTTCGGAGCTTTAACCGTGGTGGCTTTTATACTAGGCAAATATAATTTAGCCGCTTTCGGCGGAACTTTACTGGGTGCCCTGCTCGCGTTTTTGTGGTTTAATATTTATCCGGCGAAATTTTTTATGGGCGACACCGGGTCAATGTCGCTTGGCATAACCATGGGCGTGGTGGCGATGCTAACTAATACAGCTATATTTTTGCCGTTCTTCGCTTTTATTTTAGTGTTTGAATCATTGACTGTGATAATACAGCTTACCAGCAAGAAATTATTTAAACGAAAAGTTTTTATTTCAACGCCCATACATCACCATTTTGAAGCTAAAGGATGGCCGGAGACGGAGGTGACTATGCGGTTTTGGATTATTTCCGCTGTTTTCAGCGCGTTGGGACTGGTATTTTTCTTTCTTAGCAGATTTCTTAATTAGATTGGAAACAAATGAAATATTTAAGCCGATTTTCTAAAAAAGATTTGTCAAAAGAAATTTGTATTCTGCGAGTTGATTTAAATCTGAAATCTTTAAGCGATTTTTTCAGGATTAACGCGATTTTGCCGACCATAAAATTTTTATTAAAGAGAAAAGCAAAAATATTAATTTTAAGTCATCGTGGCCGACCGAAAGCCAATTTAAAAGGGGAGCGGCAAAAATTAAGTTTGCGGCCGATTGGAAAAATTTTAGCCCGCAAACTGAATCGTAAAGTATTTTTTTTGCCGAATTTTGATTTTGTAAAAATTAAAGAGCAAATAGTCGGTAGCGCGCCAGCTTCAATTTTTTTATTGGAGAATCTAAGGTTTTTAAAAGAGGAAGAGGCGAACAGTTCTGTTTTAGCGCAAAAATTGGCCGATTTAGGGGATTTTTACGTTAATGACGCATTTGCCGTTAGCCACAGAGCAAATGCTTCGGTGGCGGCCATTACTGAATTTTTACCCAGTTACAGCGGTTTATTGTTGGAAAACGAGTTAAGAAATTTATCATTTGTTATGCGCCAGCCCAAGAAACCGTTTGTGGTTATTATTGGTGGCATAAAATTGGATGATAAAATCGGAGTGATAAAAAACTTTAAAAATAAAGCCGGTTATTTTTTGTTTGGTAGCTCCGTGCTGAATAATGAAAATTACATAAAAAAGATAAAATATCTATTAAAAAATAAAAATTATTTATTGCCTATTGATGGCGTTCAAGACAAAGACTATTTTTATGATATTGGCCGTCAAACCGTTGAGCAATATAAAAAAATAATAAAAAACGCCAAAACTATCATTTGGAACGGTCCTGTGGGAATGGCGGAGAATAAGAAATATTCTTTTGGCTCCGCGGCTATAGCCAAAGCATTGGTAAACTCCGGCGCTTTTACGGTTATCGGAGGCGGTGAAACTACCAATTTAATCATCAAATTAAAACTTCAGAAAAAAATAGGGTTTTTATCTACCGGCGGCGGAGCTATGTTGGATTTTCTGGCGGGTAAAACGTTACCCGGGGTCGCGGCCATTGATAAGTAAACGGCGTTAATTTAATGAGTAAATTTAATTTAAATAAAAAAATAATAGTTATTTACCACGCGGATTGTTCGGATGGCTTTGGTGGCGCGTGGGCGGCGTGGAAAAAATTCGGGAACAAGGCAGAATATATTCCTGCTTATCATCAGGTGTCGCCGCTTAGTAATTTAAAAAACAAAGAAATTTATTTTATAGATTTCGCGTATTCTTGTGAGATAATTAAAAAATTATTGAAAAACAATAAAAAAATCGTTGTCATTGACCATCATATTACCAGTAAGGAAGTCATTAAAATAGTTAAACACCATTCTTATAAGATGGAAAATTCGGGTTCGGTTTTGGCGTGGAAATATTTTCATCCGCGCAAAAAGGTTCCGGAAATTTTAAAGCACATTGAAGATATGGACCTATGGAAATTTAAAGTATCTAAAACCAAAGAAATCTCTTCATTTTTGAATATTTTTGATTATAACTTTGAGATTTGGAATAAATTAGCCGCCGACTTGGAAAAAACGGTTGTTAAAAAGGAATACATTAAAAAAGGCGAACTAATAATGTCTTATGAAAAACAGTGTGTTAAGAGAATATTTTACGATAAGGAGCTGGTTAATTTTGAAGGATACAAAACATTCGCGGTTAATTCCCCAATTTTTACAGGTCAACTAAGCGTATTGATGATTAAAAAATTGCCGCCAATCGCCATTATTTGGAAAAAACGCGGAGGGCAATACGTTGTTTCCTTGCGGTCAAACGGGTCGTCGGTGGATGTTTCTAAATTAGCCAAGCGATTCGGCGGCGGGGGGCATAAATCGGCCGCGGGATTTTCTGTGGACGCCGATAAAAAATTACCTTGGAAAACATTACCTAATAATGAAAAATAAAAAATATTACGCTTATTTTGTGATTGCATCCAATCTTAAAGGCGTCACGGACAGCTGGGCTGAATGCCAAAAAAAAGTTTCAGGCAAAGAAGCGAGATTTAAAGGATTTAAATCTGAACGTGAAGCCAAAGAGTGGCTGGAAAGCGGTTCAAAGTATGAAGAAAAACAAAGGATTAAACTTGAAAAAGCTGTTTATTTTGATGCCGGAACTGGAAGGGGAAAAGGGGTGGAGATCAGCGTAACCGATGAAAAAGGGCAAAATCTTTTAGTAAAAGTAATGCTGCCTCAAAAAATAAACCGTTTCGGAAAACATATCATCAAAGAAAAAGTTACTAATTATTATGGAGAGCTTTTGGCGATGAAGTATGCGCTTAAATTTGCTATAAAATCTGGAACTAAAAAAATATTTGGCGACAGCAAGCTAGTTATAAATTACTGGTCAAAAGGATTTTTTAATAAAAAAAATGTTTTTGGAAAAACTTTGAAATTAATTTCAGAAGTTACGGCGTTAAGGAAAAAATATGAAAAAAGCGGAGGAAGTATTGGCTATGTGCCTGGCGGTCACAATCCTGCGGATTTGGGATTCCATTAATTTGCTAAATTTAACAAAAAGTAGTATAATGTGGTTAGCTGGTAATTTAGATAACAGCCCCGACGCAAGGTTGGGGAGGAAAGTCCGGACTCCCGCCATCCGCCAGTAGGCGGACGGCAAATGTAGCGGTCCCGACGCCTTCGGGTGTGAGATTACGTTCCCTTGTTAAATTTTAACAGAGTACGGAGTCCCGACGCCTTAGGGTACGGGACTCCGACTTCTTTATTAAATTTTAATAGAGCGTCGGAGCTAACAGCCGCTGGCAGTAATGCAGAGGTGCGAACAGAGACGTCCTGTGGCGAAAGCTTATAGGAAGACCCGATCTCAACGTAGTTGGTCTAATTCAGCCATAGAGATAAAAAGCTGAAGTGAAACGGCTAAATCCTTACAGGGTGCAAGGTTGTGTCCGAGCAGTGAAAGCTGTTTAGGAAATACCGCTTGACCCCGAAAGTAATTGAGGGGCTAGATAAATTGTTGTCGCTGATTTTATGAAAACGAAATCGGCACAGAATCCGGCTTATTAATTACCAGCTACAAAACTCCACTTAGTGGGGTTTTGTTATTTTTTAGAGAATTAAAGTTTATATATAAATATTGACGTGCCGGCGCGGCCAAACGGAACATAGAGATTTTCCAGCCAAGGATACTCGTCTTGCGGGTTGCGCATAAATCCGGGCGCGGTTTTACCTAAAGCGCCTTGTATTGTATTTGTTGAAATTGCTATCCAATTAATGCCTTCTTCTTTGGGATTGCCGCGGCTAGACCACCAGCTTTCTGTTTTATCTCCCAGATAATATTTGAGGCTGCCTCCGCCGAAATAATCAATCGCGATTTTATCTATTTTATTTTCTTCTATGAATGTTTTCAGGCGTTTTAAATCTTGGCCCCAGTCAAAGTTGGAATCGGTAACATATTTATAACCGCCGTAGGTTCCGCCGAATAATTCATTAAAACGCGACAGGAAAAATGGACTTGCGGAAATAGTGCCATAAGCTAGCCAAATTATTATTACGGATAATAAAACTGTTTTAATTTTTGCGGGAGCCAGCCATTTTTTTATTGCTCCGGCGCAAAGGATATAAATTAGGGGTAGGGTCGGCATCAGGTGCCTGAATCCGATATTCAGCGTGCTGTGAAGACTGTATGCCCAATAAAGAACAATAAAAGAAATTAAAGCGAATTCTTCAAAATTAGTTTTCAGGTATTCATTGAATTTCGCCATGGCTTTTTTGACGCCGTTTTTAAAGCTTTTAACGGTATTCCATAATCCTATAATTAGGCCTATGAAAATAGTTATTAAAATTGGTAGAGCTTCTTTCATAATAAAAATCATAGGGAAATAAGACGGCCATCCCGCGGCGGAGACCTCTCCCATAAAATATCCGGTATTGCCTCCGTCGGAAAATTTTATTGCCGGCCATCCAGATATTAAGGTTGGCCAGCGGACGCATACCAAAAGACTGAAGCGTGGTAGTGGTGTCGGAAACTTGCCGAGAAATGGGATAATTTAAAGTGGTTATAAAATAAACGGCATAGACTAAAAGATATCCGATAAAGAATATGGCCAGGAGGGAACGGGTATATTTTATAAATCTTATGCCGAATTTTTTAAATCGGTTGCCCGCCGAAACCTGCGGCCAATCCCTGATGACGCTGACCAAATAAAATACAAAAATAATAAATATAAAGTAAGGTATTAAAAGAACAGATGAAAATTTCATCAGCTGGGCGATGCCAAAGAGAGTTCCAGAAATAATCAGGTTTTTAGATGATTGATTCAGTAAAAAATTCAAAAGACCGAAAATCGCCAGGAATATTCCTAAGGTGGCGCCGACATCGGTAGTTACATAGTGGCCGTGGGCCAGGAAGTTGGGCGAAAGCGCCACAAAAAATGTTGGCAGAAGCGCCCACCAGCGGCCGATTAATTTCCGGGCGAAAAAATAAATAAAAATTATCAGTAAAAGAGTTAACAGTATGGGTCCCAATCTGGCGAGAAACAAGATTTTATCCGCGCTATTACCTGATTCATATAGAAACTGCGCGCCGGATGTCCACTGGCCGTTTATGTCCGTGGTCCAGAATGATTTATCCGTGGGGAAATTCAAATTGGCGAACAATAAAGGAATGGCCGAAATAATTTTTACAAGTGGCGGATGTTCGGGATTAAGCCGGTAGTCCAGATATTTAACGTAGCTATATCCGGCCGGGATGTGAGCCAGCTCGTCCATAATGGCCGAATCGGTTCTGGCGGCGTTTAACATTAAAAAAAATGACGCACTGGTAAAAATAATAAGCGTCAGATAGGGGAGAGTTAAGAATATTTTTTTCATTTTTTAATTATAACACAACATAAATTTTTTCATTTAAGATTTTTGATGCAAAAAAGGCGTGAAACATACTATAATTATTAATAATGTTGAGTTTTTTTAAATTTCCTAAAAATGACCAGAATTATTACTGGACCAGTCATTCTAAGTCTAAAATGCTGCAGTACAGGATTTCAGAGGGTAAAATAAAGGCTATTTTACAAAATCCGGCGAGAACCGAAGGCGGAATCGCGCCAAAAACTTTGGCTGTGATGAAACGCAATGATACGCCCAAGCGAAAAGAAGAAATGTGGGTGATGTACCAGATTTTATCCAAAAATGATAAAAAATCGGGTTTGGAATCTTTTATAAAAGCCCCAGATAAAAAAGCGATTATTTCCGTTTGGCGGTATCCCGGCGTGAGTAAAAAAAGAAACGTGCCTATGCCGGAGGACGTGCTGGAAGAATTGGAGAAATTAAAATAATGGGTAAAATTTTAAGGAAGGAATTTTTTGAAAGCAAGAATACCGTAAAAATTGCCAGGAATTTAATCGGCAAGTTTTTGGCGCGCCGGCTTAGGGGTAAAAATAAAGCTTATATGATTACCGAAGCCGAGGCGTATGACGGGTTTAAAGATGAGGCATCTCACGCGCACTGCGGCAGAACTAAACGAAATGAAATAATGTTTGGCCATGCGGGTTGCTGGTACGTATATTTTACTTATGGAATGCATTGGATGCTTAATATTGTTACGGGGCCGGAAGATTACCCGGCGGCAATTTTGATTCGCGGCATCCAGTCCGCCAGCCGGCAGATAAACGGCCCGGCTAAATTAACCAAGGCTTTAAAAATTAATAAATATTTAAATGGTAAACCGGCTGATAAGAAATCCGGACTTTGGATAGAGGATAGGGGAATAAATTTAAAGCCGCGAAGTGTTAAAAGTATGCCGCGAGTCGGCGTAAGCTATGCCGAACCGGTGTGGAGCAATAAAAAATATAGGTTTTTAATATGACATAATGCAAAATTACAAATATATGCGAATGCCGCGAATAATACATAGTGATGACTGTTCTGCATTGAAGATTAGTTTTATTAAGGGGCCATTACAGGCCCTTTTTTTATTTTAATTTTTAAATTAGACTTTATTTGATGAAACTAAGTATTGGTATAGTGGGTCTTCCAAATGTGGGTAAATCAACCTTGTTTAAGGCTCTGACTAAAAACGAAGTTAATATTGCCAATTATCCTTTTTGTACCATAGACCCGAATGTAGGTGTTGTCAGCGTGCCCGATGGGCGTCTGGATAAACTGGCCGAAATGAGCAAATCAGCTAAAAAAATACCGGCTATAGTGGAGTTTTACGATATCGCGGGCCTGGTCAAGGGCGCCAATAAAGGCGAAGGGCTGGGTAACCAGTTTTTGAGCCATATCAGGGAGACGGACGCTAT
>VMGU01000015.1 GCA_007376745.1 Parcubacteria group bacterium Athens0714_26 | reverse complement strand
AAAAAGAAAATGCCGGTTGAACTCGGCGAACTGGGGCGAGTTGAGGGGCTGGGGCCCAAGGGCATCAAGAAACTTTATCAGAAATTAAAAATTAAAAATTTAAAAGAGCTTGAGACGGCGGCAAAATCCGGTAAAATCGGAAAACTGGAAGGCTTTGGGCAAAAAAGCGAGCAGAATATTTTAAAAAGCATTGAATTTTTAAATAAATCTGGCGGACGATTTGTGCTGGGGCATATTATTAATAAAATTAACGAAATTGAATCGCGTCTTAAAAAAATTGAAGGCGTTAAAAAAGTTATTGCCGCCGGATCGGTCAGGCGGCGCAAGGAGACTGTCGGTGACGCGGATATTCTGGTGGCGATAGACGAAAAAAAATATAAATCCGCCGCGGATAAAATAACCAATTTTTTTATTTCTATGCCGGAGGTGGTCAGGGTGTCGGCGCGTGGCATCACTAAGTCTTCGGTTAAACTGGAAAACGGTCTGGATGTGGATTTAAGGATTGTACCGAAAAAGTCTTATGGCGCGGCGCTGAGTTATTTTACCGGTTCAAAAGACCATAATGTGGCGCTTAGGGAAATTGCCGTTAAAAAAGGATGGAAGCTGAATGAATACGGGCTTTTTGCTGGTGAAAATATGATAGCTGGCAAAACAGAAGAAGAAATATATCAAAAACTTGGCATGGATTATATAGACCCGGAGCTTAGGGAGATGACCGGGGAAATAGAAGCCGCCATTAACCATAAATTACCCAGTCTTATCGGCTACGCTGATTTAAAAGGCGATTTACAGGTTCAAAGCGACTGGACGGACGGCTCGGATTCAATAGAGGAAATAGCGAATGCGGCCATTAAAGCGGGTTTTGAATACGTGGCGATTACCGATCACACCAAGAGACTTGCGATGACCCGTGGCTTGGATGAAAAAAAAATTCAGAAACAGTGGGTGGAGATAGATAGGGTAAATCGTAAATTGAGAATCGCGGGTCGTAAATTTAAAGTATTAAAAGGAACCGAGTGCGACATTTTAAAAGACGGCTCGCTGGATTTGCCCGATAAAATTTTATCCAAATTAGACGTAGTCGGGGTTTCTATACATTCGCTTTTTAATTTAAGTTTAAAGGAACAAATGGAAAGAATTAAAAAAGCGTTAAGTAATCCTAATGTGGATATTTTTTTCCATCCAACCGGAAGGATTATAAATAAAAGGGAGGCTTATCAGGTGGATATTGAAGAATTGATTAAATTAGCCAAAGAAAAAAATGTAATTTTGGAAATTAACGCTTATCCTGACCGGGCGGACTTAAAAGACGAATATATCAGAAAGTGTGTGGATGGCGGCGTGAAGATGGCTATAGACTCGGACGCGCATTCAGTTAACCATTTCGCTTATTTAGAATTCGGCATAGCGCAGGCGAGGCGTGGGTGGGCAACTAAAAATGATGTTATTAACGCTTGGCCGCTTGAAAAAATGCTGAAATTTCTTAAAGATTGACAAATAGCTTGTTAGTCATTATATTTTAGTAAGTTTTTTAACTCAAAAAAATTAAGAGAGGAGGATAGTCTGATGGTGCAGCCAGTTGGTTTAAGTGTAGTCAATACGGTAAAGCAGAAAATGTTTATAAGCCATATCGGAATGGAGCCGCTGAATTTATTTAACAAGAATTTACCCCACAGAATTAATCGACGGAGTTTTTATTGTTATTTAAAGCTGTTTAACAGCAAGCGTTCCTTTCAGGAGATTGCCGAAGTTTTGGGAGTTTCCCGGCAAGCAGTGGGGTAGACTTATAAAAAATATTTTTTGCCTTTGTTTCCTTATTGCCGCGACAACAGAGATTGGTATCGTTGGCGTGCTATTCAGTCACAACAGAAGGCGTTAAATCAAGGCGAGGTAAGTCAGCCGAAAGGACTTTTGGGTAGGGTTTGGAGAATGGCGGCGGAAGCGGGATTAAGTGTTAAACAGATTCTTAGGCGTTCGGGTAAAAGCTTTTTGGCCCGCGAGCTGATTATTAACGGCAAAAGATGCAGGGTGTTTTATTCCTGCGGGGCTTTTAAGTCGCCTCGTAGTAAGAGTTCTTATTCACGCCATAGGATCGCCAGTAGTAATCTTCGGGAAGACAAGTATGACTTTCTGATTTTATTCCGCGCGGTGGAGGGATATAGAAACATTGCTTATGTGGTTCCGTATAAGAATTTCCTGGTTTTATGCCGATTTCGTTCCATAAAAGATTCCCAAAGAGGCGAGGAAATCAAATTAAGGGCATTTTATGATTTTTATATGCCTTTAAACGATAATCAGTTGCATAATGGAGGTTGGCGCGGCGTGGTTGATTTGTCCGGATACAAAAACGCTTGGCATTTAATGAAGTAACTCTAATCTAAGGGTACCTGATTTATCGGGTGCCCTTATTTTTAAAAGATACCGATAATTAATAAGAACAGTTATAATGGTTAAATGGCGCGTGAAATATCAGCCGGAATAATAATTTACAGGCGGGACAAAGACCGCCACGATAAAAAAATTAATAAATATCTCCTGCTTTACAGGGGTTATTGGAATTTTCCCAAAGGCAAGCTTGAGCAAAATGAGCGCAGTTACCAGGCGGCTTTCAGAGAAATTGAAGAAGAGACTGGCATTCAGCCGTCTTCGCTTAAAACGGAAAGGGATTTTAAGGTAACCGACAAATTTATTTATCAGCGTGAAGGCGAAAATATTTTTAAAATAGTTATTTTTTTTCTGGCCCAGACCAATCAGTCATTGATTAAATTATCGCCGGAGCAGGAAGGATACGGATGGCTCCCTTATTATGAGGCGATGAGGCTTTTAAAACATCAAAACAGTAAAAATATGCTTAAAAAAGCCAATGATTATTTAAAAAGAAAAAATATATTCCGGTTAACAGAAAAGCATTCGCCTCCGTTACTTCATAAAAAAGTCAGTCACCCGTCAATTTAGGTGCTGCGCTATTAAGCCTATAACTAGTATTCCGGAGGAGTTCAGGATAAAAGAAAGTGGAATAAAAATATAAGTTTTTAATTTTGAAAGTCCCATCATCGCCAGACCTATTTCGTCGGGTAAGGGCGATGCTATGATTAAGGCACCCAATAAAATTGTCAGACGACGGAAAAGCCGCAAATGAAAAATTAAAAAAAATCTTTTACTACGCGATTTTTTTATCAGGTAAAATAAATCTTCCGCTAAATTATTTTTTATAAATCTGAAAATAACCAGGTCTCCCAGCATGGCGCCCAGCCCGCCGATTAAGGCGACCAGCAGGACCGAATTGGCAGCGCGCGCGATTTCCGCCAAGGCAACGGTTGCCGGCACAGCGGTAAAAATTGAAACAAAAAATAAGCCGGCAATAAAACTTCCGACAATTGTTAACCCTCCTGTGGCGGTTAAAAGATTTTCAATCGCCTGGGTTTTAACGAGAATAATCGCAACTATCACGCTTAAAAATATGACCCCGGCATCTTTAATTAGATTATTTCTGTGATTATCCATAGAATTATTTTAATTCAATTATTGATAAATTCATATCATTGGGCGTAATTTATTATTATATAGTAATCTCGAGCGTAAGCTTGCGGAGGTGGTTTTATATCTAAAAATTTTGGCGAAAACCATTGTAAAAATTTTATTTATTGATACAATTTAATCAGTTATTTTTAATAAATAAATAGGGAGGAAAATATGAAGATAGGAAGAATGAGAAGGAAGGTAAAAATGAAGACTATAAATTACGAAACTTACATTCCTGTGAACTCCATGGTTTCCGGGAAAACTGTTCGGCGAGTGGAAAACGAGTCCGGCCTCAAAATAAGCCAGGTCCATAACGGGCTTATAACGCCGGAAACTTGCATATTGCCCGCGCCGAATATGGTTTTAAGACCAGGGATGGCCGTCAAGGTTTGCGGGATAAATCGCAGGGAATTTGAAAAATTCCGCAAGGTGATTTTTACCAGAGTAATAGATGGCAAGGAGGTATATTGAAAGAGCCAAGATTTTCTTGGCTCTTTTTTATTTGTCAAAATTTTTGCGGATTGATACAATGAGGTGGTTACAAAACTGCTTTTGCTGTAATTTGTTCTTTTCGTCCGATACTTCGTCAAGCTGGCGAAAAATGATTTTCATCGTAGCCCTGCTACGACTCAAATCATTTTTCTAACTTTTCTCGTCTCGGGCGAAAAGCCCTAAATTTCGCTTAAAATCAGTTTTGTAACCATCTTAATTTAATTTTAATAATTACCTTTTGAAAAACATGGCGAAAAGCAAAAAATTTGTTTATTTTTTTGGAAATGGGAAGGCCGAGGGAATAGGTAAAATGAAAGATTTATTAGGGGGAAAGGGTGCAGGATTAGCGGAAATGACTAATTCCGGCATACCTGTGCCGCCCGGGTTTACCATTATCACCGAGGTTTGTAATTATTTTGATGAGCATAAAGGCAAATTGCCCAATGAATTTGTTGGCCAGTTAAAATTAGCCGTATTAAAGCTTGAAAAAGCTACGGACAAAAAATTTGGAGATGTTAAAAATCCGCTTCTGGTTTCCGTGCGAAGCGGCGCCAATTTTTCTATGCCAGGGATGATGGATACGATTTTAAATCTCGGATTAAATAACGAGACTTTAAAAGGATTGATTGAAAAAACAAATAATCCTCGTTTTGTTTATGACGCTTACCGCCGATTTATCCAGATGTTTGGCAATGTTGTGTTAGGCATTGAAAAAGGCGAGTTTGAAGATATTTTAAGCAAAAATAAAGAGAAGTTGGGCGTAAAATTAGACACAGAGCTCCGCGAAGAAGATTTTAAAAATATAATTTTAGAATATAAAAAGCTGGTTAAGGAGCAAACAGGCAAAGATTTCCCACAAGACACTTTTAAGCAGTTAGAAATGGCGCGTGACGCGGTGTTTAAAAGCTGGAATAATCCCCGCGCGATTACTTATCGCCGGTTAAATAAAATTGCCGATAATCTGGGAACGGCGGTTAATATCCAGGTCATGGTGTTCGGCAATATGGGCGATGACTGCGCCACGGGCGTGGGCTTTACCCGCAATCCATCAACCGGCGAGAATAAATTTTACGGCGAATATCTGACTAACGCGCAAGGAGAAGATGTGGTAGCCGGTATCAGAACGCCAAGACCAATTGAAAATCTTAAAAAAGAAATGCCCGCGGTTTATCAGCAGCTAAGAATTATTACTAATCGTCTGGAAAAACATTATTGCGACGTGCAAGATTTTGAATTTACTATTGAAAAAGGAAAATTATTTATGTTGCAGACCCGGACCGGCAAAAGAACGGCCCAGGCCGCGGTAAAAATTGCCGTGGATATGGTGAAAGAAAAGTTAATTAATAAAGACGAGGCGTTGATGCGGATGGAGCCGGAGCAGATTAATCAATTGCTTCACCCGGTTATTGACCCTAAGGCGCAGTTAAAGGTTGTTGCTACGGGCTTGCCGGCTTCTCCGGGAGCGGCCGTGGGTAAAATAGTGTTTACTGCCGATGAGGCGGTGAAGCAGGGAGAAAAAGAGCCGGTGATTTTGGTGCGTACCGAAACTTGCCCGGACGACATTCACGGTATGGATGTGGCACGGGGAATTCTTACGGCGCGAGGAGGTATGACCAGCCACGCGGCGGTGGTTGCCAGGGGAATGGGCAAATGCTGCGTGGCGGGATGTGATTCGGTTAAGATAGACGAGAAAAATAAAAAGATAAAAATCGGCAATGAAAATTTAAAGGAAGGCGACTGGCTTACTCTGGACGGGAGCACGGGTAGGGTTATTTTGGGCAAGGTGGCTACGGTTGAGCCGGGTTTAAGCGGCGAGTTCGGGCAGTTTATGAAATGGGCCGATGATGTCAGAAAAATCGGCGTGCGGACCAACGCGGATATTCCGCGCGACGCCAAAGTTGCCCGTCGGTTTGGCACCGAGGGAATCGGGCTTTGCCGAACCGAGCATATGTTTTTTGCCGAAGACCGTTTGCCGTTTATGCAGGAAATGATTGTGGCAGAGGACGAAGTTAGCCGCCGTAAAGCTTTAGCTAAATTATTGCCTTTTCAAAAAGACGATTTCAAGGGACTTTTTCAAGAGATGAAGGGGTACCCGGTTACTATCAGATTTTTAGACCCACCGCTTCATGAATTTTTACCAAAGACCGTTAAAGACGCGGAAATTTTGTCTAAAAAAATCGGCATATCAACGGATAAAATAATGGCTAAAGCGGAAGAGCTACACGAGTTTAATCCAATGCTCGGGCATCGCGGATGCAGATTAGGAATTACTTATCCGGAAATTTCCGAGATGCAAACCGAAGCCGTAATTTCCGCAGCCTGTGAATTATATAAAAAGGAAAAGATAAAAGTGGTGCCGGAAATAATGATTCCGCTAGTGGGTCATATTAATGAATTTAAGAATCAGAAAGAATTGGTGGTGAAAATCGCGAGCGAGACTATGAAAAAGTACGGAGTGAAAATAAATTATAAAGTGGGCACTATGATTGAGGTGCCTCGCGCGGCAATTACTGCTGACGAGATTGCGACGGAGGCGGAATTTTTCTCTTTCGGGACTAATGATTTAACCCAGATGGGTATGGGATTTTCCCGGGACGACGCAGGAAAATTTATCAGAGTTTATTTGGAAAAGAAAATTTTTAAAGACGATCCTTTTCAGACTTTGGACCAAGAGGGCGTGGGTAAATTGGTGATTATGGGAATTCAGAAAGGACGTTCGGTTAAAAAAGATTTGAAAGGGGGTAGTTGCGGCGAGCACGGAGGAGACCCGTCAAGCGTGAAATTCTGCCATAAAATAGGAATGAATTATGTAAGTTGTTCTCCTTATCGTGTGCCTATTGCGCGTTTAGCCGCCGCCCAAGCAGTGATTGAAGAGAAAATGAAGATAGAGTATACTTCAAAGTAATTTTTTCCGTTGTGTGTGTTGGGTTGGTGATTGACAATAAAAAAACATCCGTTTTGCGCGGATGTTTTTTATTTTAAGGCTTGATTTTCTGTACAACTTTTTTAAAAACTTCGGGTTCATTGCGGGCTAAGTCGGCTAAAGTTTTCCTGTCTAATAATATGTTGGCTTTTTTGAGCGCGTCTATAAATTTGTTGTAGTTTAAGCCGAGGGGACGGATGGCCGCGTTGATACGGACGTTCCAGAGGCGTCTAAAATCGCGTTTCTTTTCTTTGCGGCCGCGGAAAGCGTGGGACCACGCGTGAAGTAGGGCTTCCTTGGCGGCTCTTTCCTTGCTTTTTCTGCCCCATTTAAAGCCCTTGGTGTATTTAAGAATCTTTTTTCTTTTTTTGTTGGCGATGGTGCCTCTTTTTACTCTGGACATAGTTTATAAATATTTGGTTATATATTTTTTAAATACTTTAACATCGGATGCTTTTAAAGACAATGCTTTTTTTTGCTGGCGGGTTTGTTTGCCGTTTCTTTTGGCGCGGAAATGGTCCTGCGCCATTTTGCGGCGGATTAATTTGCCATTTTTAGTTATTTTGATTCTTTTTTTGAAACTTTTTTGCATGTTAAATTTTTCAATAACACTGTTTATTTTTTAATAATTTGGACATTGAATCCTCTGCCGCCATATTTGATATCCATTAAAACTTTGTGTTCGGGATTCACCGTGCGCATAAATTCTATCAGCTTTTGCTTTGCCCAGTCTTTGTTGGCTTTTTCTCTTCCCCTGAGCAGCATCTGAATCTCAACTTTGTGGCCTTCTTCCAGGAACTCGTTGACTTTTTTGGTTTTAATCTCCAAATCATGTTCGGCCGCTCTGGCGCTGATTCTAACTTGTTTTAATCCCTGATTTTTTTGCTGTGACCGCAGCTTTTTATACTTTTTTTCTTCCTGGTAGCGGTATTTGTCAAAACTCATTATTTTCCCTACCGGCGGATTGGCCATCGGGGATATCTCAATCAGGTCCAAACCTTTTTCTACGGCCATTTTGAGGGCTTCAGATAAAGATATGACGCCTAAATTAGCGCCGTTTTCGTCGATAACTCTTAATTCCTTAGCTTGTATTTGATGGTTTATTCTAATCAATATTGAAAAATAATAGCAGGTTTAAATTAATTTGTACAGGGGAAACAAGGGTGTTTAAGTTAAATGTTTTTTGCGGAAGGCGAAGCCGGAACCTTGTTTTAAATATTTTTCAAAATCAAGAGCTTTCTTTTTATCTTTAAAACCACAAAACCAAATTAATTTAAACGGAGCTTTGCTTTTGCTGTATTTTGATAAATGCCAATTATGTTCTTTGATTCTTTTCTTTAAATTTGTCGAAAAGCCAACGTAATAGCTTTTATCTGTTTGACTTTGGATTATATAAACGTAATACACGAGATGTAATAAAAGAATGTCCTGCTTCGCACAAGGCTACGCAGGACACTTCTTCGTTTTATTTTATGGAAGCGCAGTGAGTTGTTTTATTTTTGTAGTGCGTGCACTTCGTAGCTCCTTAAGGAGCGAAGAAGTGGAGACGGCGGGAGTTGAACCCGCATCCGAATCATATCCCAATTAGAATTTATACGAATGTAGTTGAATTTGTTTAAGCTAAAAAGTAAAAATTCAACAAAGTCTTTTTAGTTTTACCGAGATTAGGTTCTTTGCCGTTGACTCGGACAGCGGCAATATAACTCGCGTTTATGACACCTGCTTTACCTTAGCGAGTATTGAGTAGGCAGATGCTGTCGCGTAAAGCGGCAGAATTCGATTAAGCGACAGCCAAGGCCGGGCTTAATCTGCTAGAAAAGTTTGCACTTTGTAGCTGCGACATTTTTACGAAGTTATCGCGCTTCGATTCGATTCTAATCTTTCAATGACCGTCGATGCCTGTCATCCCCAGATATTAGTTGTTAGATTTTAAAGTTCTGTCTATTTCTCTTTTGGCTTCGCGTTTTTTGATGTTTTCCCGTTTGTCGCGTTTTTTCTTATGCCGCGCCAAGCCAATGGATACTTTAATTCTGCGGCCTTTAGTATATAAGGACAGAGGGATAATAGTCAATCCGCCTTCTTTAGATTTACCCATTAGATAATCCAGTTCTTTTTTATGCAAAAGCAGGTGGCGTGTTCTGGTGGGGTCGTAGCCGGTGGGCGCGTTGACCGGCTGGTAGGGCGGCATTTTTGCGTTAAGAAGAATAGCGCCTTCCGGTTTTATCAATACAAAAGAGCCGGTCAGGTCAGCTCTGCCGGTTTTGACACTTCTTGGCCGTCCAAAACAATGCCAGCCTCAAAAGTATCCAGGATTTCGTAGTCAAACCACGCTTTTCGGTTTTCGGTTAAGGGTTTCATAGGTTAATTATAACTTATATTTATAAATAGGCATTTCTGGGATATACTATTTTAAAATGATAAGTTTAATCAAAAAAGTTATTTCGGCGGTTACCGCAAAAGACATAATTATAGAGGTTGTGGCTTCCGAAAAAGAAGAGTTTGGGCATTATTCAACGAATGTTGCTTTTAAGCTGGCACCGATTTTAAAGAAATCGCCGATGGGGGTGGCAGAGGATTTGGTGGCGGCTTTGAGGGTTAAGTCGTTAAATATATTTGAAAAAATAGACATTGCGGCGCCGGGATTTATTAATTTTTGGCTGGCGCCAGAAGTTTTGCAGGAAGAATTAAAAAATATTTTGGTAAAAAAGCAAAAGAGAGAAAAGAAAAATAAAAGTTTAAAAATTAACGTGGAGTTTGTGTCGGCTAATCCTACCGGCCCTTTGACTATGGCTAACGGCAGGGGAGGATTTTACGGCGATGTTTTGGCGAATATTTTGGAGGCGACAGGAAATAAAGTGACGCGAGAATATTACGTTAATGATGCCGGCAATCAAGTAAGGATTTTAGGGGAAAGCATTTTAGCGGAATTAGAAAAGAAGCCAAAGGCAGAGAATTATTATCAGGGCGCGTATATAAAAAAATTAGCGAAAATGTTTACCTTTCGACAGGCTCAGGGTGAAGGCGGCGCTGAAAAAATAGGTAAAAAAGCCGCAGATATTTTATTGAAAGAAATAAAAAAATCTTTGAAGGCGGCCAGCATAAAACATGATGTTTGGTTTTCCGAGAATAAAAATCTTCATAAGAAAAAAGAACTTCAAAAAACCCTGGAAATTTTAAAGAAAAAAAAGTTAGTAGAAGAACGGGACGGGGCACTGTGGCTAAACGATGGGGTATTAATAAAGTCTGATGGTTTGCCGACTTATCTTTTGTCCGACTTGGCTTATCACTATGATAAATTTATAAAAAGAAAGTTTGATGTGGCGGTGGATATCTGGGGCGCGGACCATCACGGATA
>VMGU01000014.1 GCA_007376745.1 Parcubacteria group bacterium Athens0714_26 | reverse complement strand
TAGACACTTACAATGCCCTTAATACCCCTTGTTTTATTGTATTGCTGCATGACTTTTCGATGAGCCGAAAAGTCTCATATGTATCTGAACTTGTGCAGTGGTTTTAATTTAACCCCATTAATTACCGTGAACTAACGGCACAAAGCTAAAACCAAAATACTCTTTCTGTTCCATTTCATCTTTAGAAACTTTATCCAAAACGATAATCTTTTCCCCCACAGGCGCCACCATTCTGCCTCCGATTTTTAATTGTTCTTTCCACGATTCGGGCAAGGTTTCCGCGGATGCCCCCGCGATAATCTTATCGTATGGCGCGCCCTCCGCACAACCCATAGAGCCGTCTCCTAAAAATAATTTAATTATGCCTTTTTCCATAAAATTATACTTCGCTATGTTAATTTTTGCGAAATTATGCAAATCCAATATGCGCTCAATGGAAATAATCGGCGCGGGCTTGTTTTCCGTATTTAAAGCCATGACTTCACCTTGAGGATTTATAGTCTCCAGCGACGCGGCTTGGTGCTTACTAATTATTTGCGCCATTATTGATGTCTGCCAGCCGGAGCCGGTGCCGACTTCCAAGATTTTTTCACCGGGTTTTATAGCTAATAATTCAAGCATAAAAGCCACCACTAACGGCTGAGAGATTGTTTGCCTGTTACCTATGGGCAATGCCTCATTTAAATAAGCCTGTTCTTTTATTTCTTCCGGCATAAAATCTTTCCGGTCAATGGCTTTAAAAGCTTCTATGACTGCAGGCGTTTTAAGATAGCCGTCTTTAATTAAAATTTGAATTAAATCATCATTAGTAGTCATAAATCGTATAATACAAATTTTTAGAAATAGATACTGATGACTAAAAATTATTATTCATGTTAATTATTTTTACGGATAGACTTCTGCTTTAAGACATAAAGAAAAACGATGCCGGCGCCTGCCGCCACAACCATTACCAACAACCCTCCGTAAAGAAATCTATCAAGAACATAATAAATTGTCTTACTATAGAAAAAATATCTGATAGAAACTTTCAAACCGTGAATAATAAAAGAATACAAAACACCGGTAAATAAAACATTTATGAATTTAAAATCAGCGTAAGTTTGTATAAGCTTGTAAACCGATAACACAACCATCAGCTCCCATATAATTTGAGTCAAACGCAAAAAAATATTGTCTTGCGGCGCATTAGAAAAATTAACAACATATTGCGAAATAACCGTCAGAACAGAAATTAAAATATAATACCTAATAGGCTTTAAATACTCCGCGAGCGTTTTGCCCATGATTTTTATTTTCGAAAAAAATAAGCCTAAAAAAACAAAAACTACTAGCGTCAGAAGCGAATAAAACAAATTATCGTTCCTCAAGTCTTTCATAAAATTAGGAGGTAAGATGTCTTGTTTCCACTCTCCTAAAAATCCCGGGTTGATTAGACCACTAACCGCAAAAAGTTGACGTATTTCCCGCATTATTTTATTTTAACAAAAATTACGTGTTTTGGCGATAAACCAATTCAACGCTTAATAGTATCGGATTTATCTCTAATCTTTTTTTAAAATACTATTTCAACGTAATAACGACGATTTCCGTAGCATTACTAATATTTCTTCTCATAAATGAAAATAAATCGTTCTTCAAATGCGGGGGCGCAAGGATTCGAACCCTGATAACTGGTTTTGGAGACCAGAGTCTTGCCGTTAGACGACACCCCCTAAAACATTTTGTGAAACAAAATGTTCGGGCGATCAATTTCAAGGATGAAATTGATTTAGCCCTACAAATATAGAGTATATCAAAATAATTAATCCCGCCAAGGCGGGATTAATTTTATTTTTTGGCTTCTTTATGCTTAGTATGCTTCCTACACCACCTGCAATATTTGCTAAGCTCTAGTTTTTTTTCAACTGTTTTCCTGTTTTTATGACTGTAATAATTAACCCGTTTACAGGTTTCACATCTTAGCTTGATTATATTTTGTGAAATTTTTGTTTCTGACATAGATTTTAATTTAACAGATTATCTAAAAATTAACAACTACGAGTTGTTGGCGGGGCAAATTTGCTAAGGGCAAATTTGAGCCGATGGTGAGAATTGAACTCACGACCTACTCCTTACCATGGAGTTGCTCTGCCGCTGAGCTACATCGGCTAATAAAATAGCTTATCTTATTTTAAAGAATTTTATACAAAAGTCCATAGCTAAATAAAAATCATTTTCTATTGAGCCACCTCCCGGACTTGAACCGGGGACCTTCGCTTTACAAAAGCGTTGCTCTGCCGCTGAGCTAAGGTGGCGAGGTAGGGGGTGGGTGCGGAGGGACTCGAACCCCCGTAGTCCGTCAGGACGCGTGGTCTACAGCCACGTGCAATTGCCGCTATGCGACACACCCGATAACTTTTTAAAGTTATTTTTATTATGCGGAGTAAGCTATTTTTATGCAATATTACACCCTGCCTACCGCCTGCCTGCCGGTAGGCAGGGCAGGCAGGCCTTATAACTTTATCTGGTCGTCGGTTTTATTCTGGCTATCTTCTTGGATTTTATTTTCAAAAATACCCGGGTTTAAAACTTCTTTGTTGCCATTTTGGGCGGCTTTAAATTTATTCAAGTACTTGCTGATTAAATTATCAAACTTCAAGACAATGATTTTTAATCGCCTTAAAAATTTACCGCTAATTGAATTAATTAATGAATCTATTTTGTGCCACGGAACTTTCTTTAACCAATTTTCGAGATAACTTTTTTTATCGGAAGGAGTAATAAGCTCGCCGACTCTGGGAACAGAACGCGCCACAAGATAAATCATAACCGCCAAGCTAAACATTATAACAGTCCTTAAAATAAAATCGTACATCTTAAATTAAAATTGTTTAAAGCTCGTATCTTGCGAACCGCGCGACTTTCAAATTCTCGCCCAATTTAGCGACAGCTTGCTTAATGAGATTATCCACTGTTTGCGATTCGTCTTTTACGTAAAGTTGCGTCAGTAAAGATTCTATATTTTCAGGATCCATAGCGGCAATATGCATAACTAAATTATGACTAAGCTCCTTCATAGGCTCGGAACGCGCGACAAAATCCGTCTCGCAACGCAGTTCCAATAAAACACCTACTCTACCGTTATGTATGTAGGACTCCAACAATCCGGCGCCAGTTTGCCTATCGCCTTTCTTTTCGGCCTTAACAAGCCCTCGTTCATTAATCAAATCCTTCGCCTTGTCAAAATCGCCGCCGCTGTCCTGCAGGGCTTTTTTGCACTCCATCACTCCGGCGCCAGTCGCCTCTCTCAATCTCTGAATATCACTTATAGCCATTTTAAATTAAATTTTATTAAGTAGTATAAGCCCCGAACTAGGCTTTCTCGGACTTTGGAGCGGAAGACTGCGCCAAATTTTTCGCTTCTCCCACAATCGCCTCCAATTTAGACAAAATCCAGTCTATACCCATTTTACCACGATCATTCGCGGGAATCGGGAAATCAACTGTTTCGGGATTAACGTCTGTATTAACCAGCGCCACCACGGGAATTAACATTATTTTACCTTCTCTAATAGCCGTCAAATGGCTTGGCACATCAAGCACAAATATTACTTCGGGCATACCTTCCATATTTTCGGTACCGCTGAATTTAATGGTTAATTTTGCAATTTCCCTGTCAATATCTAACCGTTCTTTTTTTGTATACTTATCAAATTTTCCGGCAGCTCGGTCAGCTCTTAATTTTTTAAAATAACTTATCCGCTTAGATAAAGTCTTAAAATTGGTTAAAGTGCCTCCCAGCCAACGTTCTACCACATAAGGCATATCCAATCTTTTGGCGGTTTCCTCCACGGCAGTTTTAGAAGACGGCGTGGTGCCTACCAATAAAATTTTACCGCCGGCGGTAATCTTTAATTTAATAAAATCCAGAGCTTCATTTAAGCCTTTAAGGGTTTTCGATAAATCAATTATCTCCATTCCATTACGCGTAGTGAAAATATGCTGTTTCATGCGGGGATGCGTTTTAGATTTTCTGTGACCTAAAAAAAGGCTGACCTTCATCATCTCCTCGATAATAGGCAAGATTACCGCGTCTTTTTCCTCGCTTTTGTCTTGTTTTAATTCCGTAGAAATTAGTTCTTCCATACAGTTTTCAAGTATACACAATTATTTTTTATAAGACAATATCCCCGTAATATACAGCTAAGATTGTTTTGTACGCCACTCATTTATTTTTTTGTGGTCACCCGACAATAAAATTTTAGGAGCATACCTTTTTTTACCTTTAATCTCCGCTATTTCCGGCTTGGTATACGCGGGATAAGTTCCTTTTAATTCTTCAAGTGAATCAAATTTACCTAAAACTCCGGGCACGAGACGCGACACCGCTTCAATAACCATAGCCGCCGGTAATTCGCCGCCGGATAAAACAAAATCGCCGATGGAAATTTCTTCATCTGCCACGTATTTTGCCACACGCTCATCCACCCCCTCATAACGCCCGCAAATAAATATAAGCTGGCTATATTGCGCCAAACGATGCGCGGTTTTTTGGTTAAATTTCTCCCCTCTTAAAGAAAACAAAATTACGCGCGATTTATTTTTAGATTTGATTTTGGCTACGGCTTTTACTATCGGCTCCGCTTTAAAAACCATCCCCGGTCCCCCTCCATAAGGCGTATCATCAACTTTCCGGTGTTTATCGATGGTAAAATCGCGTAAATTATGCGTATTAATTTTAATTAAACCCTTTTTCTGGGCCCGTTTTAAAATTGATTCGTTTAAATAAGAATCAAGAATCTTGGGAAATATTGTGATGATATCAAATCTCATAATATCAATAATAATTATAAATCACTTGGCCGTAAACGAATAGAAAACACCCCTTTCGGGGTGTTTTCTTATCTTCTATTTTTTAAAATTCCGCTTGAGAAGATCTTTCGCCTCTATCCGGCCGAATATGGGTTGAACCCTCCGGCTCTTCAATCTTGAGATTGACGCGCGCATTATTTCTAATACCCACGATTCTAAGAAGTGAACGAATAGCTTTAGCGGTAGAACCCTCGCGGCCCACAATGAGACCCATATCCTGAGGCGCAACTTTCAAAGAAAGAAGCACTCCCATTTCGTCTACCTTTCTGACGACCTCTACTTTATCAGGATTTTCAACTATTGATTTCACGAGAAATTCTAGGAATTCCTGATCTGGTGCGTTTGTAGCCATTTCTGATTTGTATACTTTGACTAGCGACCTTTCATTTAATTCTTGACTAAATCAATCTTTAATAAATTTATTATAGCGTATGTTTGATGTTTTGTCAATCTTGGCGTATTCAAACAGCAAACTATGCCGAAGTCTGCGCCGGAGCGGCGGCAGAAGCGACCGTAACTTTATCTTTAGATTTTTTAGGGAGTTTATGGACGGCTATTTTTTTGCCGCTGATGATTTTGGCGTTCATTAAAAGATTATTGACTGCCGGCGACATTTTCGCGCCCTTAGACAGCCAGTAAAGTATCCTGTCTTTATTAAAATCGGATTTATTCTGGGTAATATCAAACCAACCCAATTGTTCCAATTGTTTTCCTTTAAGCTTTGATCTTTTCTCTCCTATGGCTAAACGAAAAGCGGCTTGGTGTTTTTTCCCTTTACGCTGTAAGCGAATCATCAACATAGCTTGGATTTTAACTTATATTTGAACTGATAGTCAACAGACTTAATGCTATCTTACTTCCGCCGAAAAATTTTCTTCCAGGGCCGCGACGACTTTGCCCATCTCTTTATCAACTTCCGTATCGGTCAGTGTTCTGTCATCAGCCTGAAAAATTATGCGGAAAGTCAGACTTTTATTATTATCGCCAAGCTTGTCGTCTTCATAAAAATCCACAAGCTCAACATCTTCTATTAAATGTATATTGGTATTCTGGATTAAAAATAAAATCTCTCCCACCCTGGCTTCGCGCGAAACCAAAACCGACAAATCCCTCATAATCGAAGGGTACTTGGACGGCGCCCTGTACTCTTTTTCTCCGGAGACGGCATCTAAAATTTTTTCTAAATCCAATTCCATAACCGCGGCATTATCAATATCCTTAATCAAACCCGAATATCCGACCACATGATGGTCTATTTCAATTCTTAACGCTCCTCCGGATTTTAAAGACTTAGAAGCCAAATTGAGTTCGGGCATAAAATAATCGTCCACTCCAAGCTGTTCAAACAAACCATCTATAAGACCCTTAATCTCCAAAAAACTATTTTTAGAAACTATAGCCACTCCCAGAACCGAAGTTTCTTTTAATGAGTTAGATTTATCCTGTGTTTTGCCGAAAATTTTTCCGATTTCAAAAATGCGGATTTCGCCGTAAAATCTTAAATTGTCCTTTAGATTTCTGAATAATCCAGGCGCAAGACTGTCCCGAAGACAAGTATAATTCGCGCTTAACGGATTAGACAGTGCTACCCTCTCTTTATTCCCAAATACATCCGCAGGCGCGGCGCCAATATCATCATCCGACACAAAAGAATAATTATAAACCTCGCTGAATCCCGCGCCGGCAAAAAATTTTCTTATTTTATCTTTAAGAGAAAAACTTTCTTCTTCTTCAGCAACGCCCAAAGCGATATGAGGTGGCACATAAGGAAGCTTATTGTAATCTTTGAATCGGGCTACTTCTTCCGTTATGTCCTCAATACTGCTTACATCTTTACGCAGCGGCGGGACAACCCATAATTTTTTTTCATTAACAAAACCCAGCTTTTTTAAAATATTCGCCACGTCAGACTGTTTTAAATTAATTCCTATTATACTCTCCAGTTTTTTAATATCCGCTTTTATTATTTCTTTTGACGGCTTTTTAGCGTAATCATCGTCGGTTTTATAAATTTTAACTCCGGCTAATTCCTTAAGAAGCGCCAAGGCTCTTTTCATGCCAATTTCCGCCAGCTCCGGTGCCAAATTATGCGCGAAACGGACCGAAGCGTCTGTTGCTAAATTTAACTGGCGGGAACTTTTATAAATTCCGGCTCCGTCAAAATTCGCAGCTTCCACCAGGATATGCCTGGTTTTCATAGATACCTCGCTGGATTTTCCCCCCTTAATGCCGGCAATGGCCAAAGGCCTTTCGTCATCGGCAATAACTAAAATATTTTTATTCAGAACATATTGTTTTTCATCTATAGTTTCAAATTTTTCTTTTTCCGCGGCTCTCCTGACAATAATTCCCCCTTTTATTTTATCGGCATCAAAAGCATGGAGTGGCTGGCCGGTTTCAAGCATAACGTAATTCATAATATCAACCACATTATTAATGGGCCTTAAACCACATGTTTCCAAAACATCCTTAAGCCATTTGGGCGACGGGCCGATTTTGACATTGGTCGCGTAAGTCGCCATATACCGGGGGCATAATTTTTTTTCTTTATTATTGATTTTGAATAATCCGGTATCCTTAAAATCAAATTTGAGCGGTTTTACAAGCGGGTCTTCATATTTAGAATTAAAAATCGCCGACGCTTCCCTAGCAATGCCCAAATGGGACGACGCATCCGAGTAACGGTTCGGCGGAACGGCAATTTCTAAAATATCACCGCCCACTTCAACCGCTTCAAAAGAATGCTTATTTAGCTTTTCAACCAAAGATTCTTTGGTGTATTTGCCCGGAGCTATTTTTTTAATCAGATTGTAGCTAAATTTCATATTTTAAAATTGATTTATAAAACGCAGATCGCCCGAATAAAATAACCTGATGTCCGGAATGCCATATTTAATCATAGCGATTCTTTCAAGTCCCAAACCAAAAGCGAAGCCCTGGTATTCTTCGGGGTTATAATGCGCGGCTTCAAAAACCCGCGGGTGAACCATACCCGCGCCCATAATTTCCAGCCAGCCGGAATTTTTACATATATTACAGCCTAAATTCCGCTTTGCGGAATCGGCCGTCCCACTTTGTGAGATTAGGCCCTTGCCGCCGCATTTAACACACTGCACGTCTACCTCAAGCCCGGGTTCCACAAAAGGAAAATAGCTGGGTCTGAGCCGTATGTTAATTTTTTTATCAAACAATCTTTTGAAAAATTCACGTATTACGAATTTTAAATTAGCCAGACTCACGTCTTTTCCAACCATTAAGCCTTCTACCTGATAAAAATTAGTTTCATGAGACGCGTCGGTGGCTTCAAAACGAAAAACTTTTCCCGGAACAATTATCTGAAACGGCGGCTTGTGCATTTCCATATATCTTATCTGTACGGGTGAAGTATGAGTCCTTAACAATAGCCTATGGCTTATAGCCGATAGCTTATCGTTTCCATTTGCCATTTGCCATTTGCCATTTGCTACATTTTGGTTGTCTTGCAACCAAAATGTATCCCACATATCCCGCGCCGGATGATTCTGGGGAATATTTAAAGCGTCAAAATTATAATATTCCGATTCCACCTCCGGGCCGTCAACCACGGAAAAATTCATAGCCTTAAAAATATCCCTGATTTCTTTTTCCACCATTGTTAAAAGATGGAGATGCCCGACGGCTATTTTCCGCCCCGGCATCGTAACATCTATACTTGTCTTGCCTGAAGACGCGGCGCTTGCTAGCTTTGACGCCACAGAATCAAAAAAATCTTCAAGTTCTTGCCTGAATTTCTGCGCCGCGGGACCGATCTTCCTTTTGTCTTCCAGAGAAAGATTTTTTAAATCCCTTAAAACGGCGGTTAACTCCCCCTTTCTGCCAAGATACCGCACGCGAAGATTTTCTAAAGTTTTCAGGTCTTTAGCCTCTTCTATTAATTTAAACGATTGTTTTTTTAATTCTTCAATACGGATTTCCATAATTATTTAAAAAACTACTACGGGAATATTATATTCTTTTTCTTTACTTTGATAAATCATTTTAAATTTTATCTGGTAATTGCCGGCCTTACTCCAGCTATGAGATAAAATTATCGTACTCTTCTGGTCCAGTGAACCACTGCCTGTTGTTCCGTCCTGCCAGTCAATATTAAAATTTAATTTTTCATTCTCCGTATTTTCCATCGTAAAATATGCTAATACGCCAACCTTCACGGAAAAAAATATAGTTGACGCGGTCTCGGAACCTACCGCGGCGGAATTAGCATTTTGAGCGTTAACCCCCATATCCTTGGCTAAATTGTCTACTTTTTGGTCAATGGAATTCTTTAGAACATTATAAGCTCCCAGCTTAACTTGATCTACGACCACGTATTTAAAAACCCTTTCCTTGCCTAAATATAAATAAGCCGCCACAGCCAACACAAGAACCAATATTATTAATTTGCCAAGGTGTTTCTTCATTATACATCAAAATTATAAAAAATTAAGAAGGTTTTGACAAAGCATTGGGCTAAAGGCGAAAATCGGATTGACCAGCAGGTATAAATCGTTTTAACCGATTAAATTTGTAGCGGCGGCAGGAATTGAACCTGCGACCTAACGCTTATGAAGCGCTCGCTCTAACCACTGAGCTACGCCGCCTTATAAATGGAGCACTTTCGACAAATAATGATTTACGCCCACCATATACTACTATTAAGATAAGCAATTTGGCGGATTGTGGCAAGAAAAATCGCCGGTATATATCGGCGATTTTTCTTAAATTGTTGCGGGGGTTGGATTTGAACCAACGACCTTCTGGTTATGAGCCAGACGAGCTAACCGCTGCTCCACCCCGCGATATCAACGCTTTATAAAACGCTTTAATATAATACCATAAATTTAAATATGCACAAGTTCAGATACATATGAGACTTTTCGGCTCATCGAAAAGTCATGCAGCAATACAATAAAACAAGGGGTATTAAGGGCATTGTAAGTGTCTA
>VMGU01000013.1 GCA_007376745.1 Parcubacteria group bacterium Athens0714_26 | reverse complement strand
TGGATTAAATAGAGTAAATCCGTCTAATTAAACAATTTAAAATATGATTTTAATCAAGCAAGCGCAAATAGTTGACGGGAGCGGCAAGAAGCCGTTTCGCGGAGATATTTTAATTAACGGACAAAAAATTTCGGCGATAAACTCCGTAATCAAAAAAAAAGCCGATAAGATAATTGATGGGTTGGGTCTTATCGCCGCGCCGGGTTTTATTGACGTCAATACCGATTCGGATCATTACTTAAGTTTGTTTACAAACCCATCCCAAAAAGATTTTATTTCACAGGGAGTAACCACGATCATTGGCGGACAATGCGGGTCGTCGCTCGCGCCGCTAATGTATGGTTCGCTGGCCGGGGTCAGCGAATGGACGAATAGCGAAGTGAACGTTGACTGGAGAGGCCTTAAAGAATTTTTCAAAATTATTCAAAAAATAAAATTGGGAATTCGTTTTGAAACCTTAGTGGGTCACTCAACTATTAAACGCGACTTAGTAGGGGATACGCCGAGGGATTTAACCGATTCTGAATTGCAAGTTTTTAGTAAAATTTTAGAAGACGCATTAAAATCCGATGCTTTGGGCTTATCTACGGGTCTAGGCCATGCTTATGAGAATACTGCTTCATACTACGAAATAAAAACACTGGTAAATATTGTAGCTCGTTATAATAAAGTTTACGCCACCCATCTTAGAAATGAAAAAGAAAATTTACTAAAGTCAATTAATGAAACTTTGGCAATAGCCAGGGAAACCGGGGCTAAAACAATAATAAGTCATTTCCGGCCAATCCGCGGGTTTGAAAAAGAATTTGAAGAATCTTTGAATCTAATTGAAAAGGGGCTTGGCGAAACCAATGTGTATTTTGACGTTAATCCTTTTGAGATAAGTCTTATCCCGATTTATTCTATGCTTCCGTACTGGGCCCAGGACGCGACTATCCAAAAAATGCTGGAGTTTCTTGATAATGAGATAACGCGTGAAAAAATAGTCCAGGAAATGGCTAAAATTGAATTAGGTGATTTGGTGGTTGACAGTGCCGCGGGACATGATTATTTAGTAGGAAAAAATCTGGAAGAAATCGCCAAAAATACCGGTAAAAATCCGATTGATTCGCTGTTTGAATTGATGAAAATAACGAAATTCCGCGTTATGTTTTTTTCCAAGAATCTTGATTCGCGGCTGATAATAAATATGCTTTTCCATCCGCGGTCGCTAATAGGTTCAAATAGCGCCAGTTTGCCGCAAGAAAATAAAAAATTTGATTTTGAGCGGGCGACTTTAACTTTCCCGAGATTTCTGGAGATTGCCGCCGGCCATAATATGCCGATTGAAGAAACTATTAAAAAAATTACTTCTTTTCCGGCAAAAATTTACGGGTTAAAAAATCGTGGGATTATTAAAGAAGGTTTGGCGGCGGATATTACATTACTTAAAGACCAGAAGATTGCCGGTGTAATTTTAAACGGAAAACAAGTTTTAACCAATGGTTAGATTTAGAGCACAAAACGGAAAACGCCCCGATTATATTTTGGTGTTCGCCACTTTTGCGCTGGTAGTTTTCGGTTTGGTTATGCTGGCCAGCGCGTCATCTGATTTGGCCAAAACAAAATACGGGGACAGTTATTTTTTTTTAAAGCACCAATTAATTTACGGTTTGGTTCCGGGGCTGATAGGTTTTTGGGTAGGTTTAAAATTTTATTATCAACGTTATAAAAAATTATCAGTTGGTTTAATCGCTTTAGGCATTCTAATGCTGATTCTTATTTTTACGCCCCTGGGATCCAAGGCTGGCGGAGCGGACAGATGGCTTGGCATAGGGCCTATAGTTTTTCAGCCCTCGGAACTTTTAAAAATATTTTTCATCATTTATGTAGCTGCCTGGTTAAGTGGCAATGAAAAAAGAAAAAACAGTTTCTGGCTAGGTTTTGTCCCGTTAATGTTTATTATCGGTATAGTCGCGGTATTACTAATTCTGCAGCCAGCTACCAGTATGGTGGCGATTTTGATAGCGGCGGCTATGGGAATTTATTTTGTAAGCGGCGCGCGGCTGTCTTATATAATCGGTTTTATAGTCATAGGCACGGCGATTTTTTTATTAATTTCTTATTCTACAAGTTATCGCTGGGAAAGAATAATGAGTTTTTTGCATCCCGATGTTAATACTCAAAGTTCAAGTTATCATATCAATCAAGCGCGTATCGCCATAGGAGCCGGGGGTTTAACCGGGGTGGGATATGGCCAGTCAACGACCAAAATACGTTTTTTACCGGAGCCAATAGGTGATTCTATTTTTGCGGTTATCGCCGAAGAAATGGGTTTTATCGGCGGGGCGCTGGTTGTTGCCGCCTTTTTGGCGTTGGTAATCAGGGGATTGATTTTATCAAGAAAAACCCATGATAATTTTGCCAAATTATTGCTTGTTGGGTTTAGCGTGGTAATCGGAACGCAAGCATTTGTTAATATAGGGGCTATTTCGGGAGTAATCCCGCTTACCGGGATGCCACTTCCTTATATAAGTTATGGCGGGGCTTGCGGTTTTTATGACGATTTCGGGTATAATGATAAATATCTCAAAGTACGCTTAAATCCATTAAAATTGATTAAAAATGAGCCATAAAATACGAATACTTCTAACAGGAGGAGGAAGCGGGGGCCACATTTACCCCTTAATAGCGGTTTCTCAAGAATTAAAGAATATTGCTTATCAAAATGGTAGTATTTGTGAAACCCGATATTTCGGTGAAGTTGACTTTTTTTCCAAAGTTTTTACGGATAATGAAATAGGTTTAACCTCGATTATTTCCAGTAAATTCAGAAGATATTTTTCGTTTAAAAATTTTATAGATTTTTTTAAATTATTCCTGGGTTTTTTTGAGGCTTTGTGGAAAGTTTTTTGGTTTATGCCGGACGCGGCATTTTCTAAAGGCGGGCCGGGAGCCTTACCCGTTCTTTTTGCCTGTAAATTTTATATGATTCCGATAGCAATCCATGAATCCGACAGCATACCCGGACTGGCAAATATTATTTCCGGAAAATTAGCTAAGAAAGTTTTTGTCGGTTTTGACTCGGCCGCAAAATATTTTAGCGATAAAAAAGATATAGAAATGGTCGGGAATCCAATCAGGCGGGATTTGATTGTGGAACAGCAAAAAAATTATGTTCCGAAAGAACAATTTAATATTGAATCCAGGAAGGGCCTTGGTTTTGATATTGATACACCGCTAATCCTTGTGCTCGGCGGATCTTTGGGAGCGACGAGAATCAATGACTTTATATTGGAAAACCTCGGGGATTTTTTGAGGCAATTCCAGATTCTTCATCAGGTAGGCCTTAATAATTATGAAAGTTATAAAAAAGAATTTGAATTTTTAAGCAGGGATTGGTCGGATATTGAAAAAAGAAGATATCAGTACAGGGCTTATTTTATGGATGATTTAATCAACGCTTACGCGGCTTGCGATTTAGTGTTGTGCCGCGCCGGAGCCGGAACGATTTATGAGTTAGCTTATTTCGGCAAACCCGCGATTTTAATACCGCTTCTCGAAGCTGCTAATAATCATCAAATAGAAAATGCCAGGCAATACTCGGAAACCGGCGCGGCAATGGTTATGGAGCAAGAAAATTTCCTGGGTCATTTGGTTATAGAAAAAATAGCGGATTTAATCAATAATAAGGATGTTACGCAAAAAATGAGTTTGGCGGCAAAGGGATTTTATAAAGCCGATGCGGCTAAAAATATCGCGCAAGGAATATTAGAGATTGGTTCTTAAAATTATGACTGAAAAAAAATTACCAGAAATAAGGGTCAGAATAGCTCCGTCTCCCACGGGCTTTTTTCATATCGGGACGGCCCGTACGGCGCTGTTTAATTGGCTATTCGCAAAACATAATAACGGCAAATTTATTTTAAGAATTGAGGATACGGATATTGAACGGTCAGAAAAAAAATATGAGGAAGATATATTGGAGAGTTTAAAATGGCTTGGTTTAAAATGGGACGGAGAATTATACAGACAAAGCGAACGTTTGGATATATATGAAAAGTATTTAAAAATTCTTCTGGATTCCGGCAAAGCTTATTATTGCGCGTGTACCAAGGAAGAGCTGGAAAAAGAAAAATCAGAAATGCAAGCAGGTGGGCAAGTCCCGCGGTATAGCGGCAAATGCAGGGATTTAAATATTCCACCCGAAAAAGCGCAAGTTATCCGTTTTAAGATGCCGAAAAATTTAATAATAAAATTCTCGGATATTATTAGGGGTGAAATAACATTTGATACTTCGTTAATAGGAGACATCGCTATTGCCAAAAATTTAAAAACGGCGCTGTATAATTTCGCGGTAGTCGTTGACGACTATGAAATGAAAATCAGTCACGTTATTAGAGGAGAGGACCATATTGCGAATACGCCCAAGCAAATTGCCCTGCAGGAAGCACTGGCTTTCCCCCGATCGCAATACGCTCATTTGCCGCTTATTTTAAGCCCTGACAGGGCCAAGCTTTCAAAGCGTTTTGCCGCGGTTTCGGTTGCCGACTACCGAAAAAATGGATATCTTCCGGAGGCTTTAATAAATTTTATCGCTCTGCTTGGATGGCATTCTAAAACCGACAAAGAAATATTTAATATAGATGACTTAATTAAAGAATTTGAATTAGAGAGAGTGCAAAAAGCCGGCGCTGTATTTAATATTGAAAAACTTAATTGGTTAAATAGCCAATATATTAAAAATTCAGACAACAAGAGGATTAAAGAAATATTAGCCGATATTTTCGAGGAAAAGCTTCCTTTGGATAAAATTAACGATAAATTAATCAATTTATCAAAAGACAGAATGAACAAGTTATCGGAATTTATGGGAATAAATGATTTCTTTTTTGAATTGCCAGATTATCCGTCGGAACTTTTAATATGGAAAGATATTCCGGCAAATAAAATTTCTGATAATTTAAAATCTGTTTTAGGGGAGTTTAAAAATTTTGAACCGGAAAATTTTAATAAAACCGATTTAGAGCGTATGATAATGCCGGTTGCCGATAAGAAGGGGAGGGGCGAGACGTTATGGCCATTAAGGGTTGCATTGTCGGGCAAGGATAAATCGCCAAATCCATTTGAAATACTAGAGGTTTTGGGAGAAAAGGAATCCATGAAAAGAATTGAGATTGCTTTAAAAAAACTAAAGGATTTAAACGGTTAAAATGAGAAATAATTTACGGTTTAAAAATTTAATACCGTTTATTTTATTTTTAACTTTATTATTTGGTTTGTTCGACCGCTCTAACGCGGATGTTGTTCCAGATGAACTTCAAAAACAAATTAATGAAAAAACCAAGGCTTTAGAAGATATAAACCAGAAAATATCTCAAGCTCAAAAATCCCTTGATGAAACTTCTGTTAAGGGTAAAACTCTGTCTCAAGAGATTAAAAAAATTGACGGTAATATAAGTCAGCTTAACTTAGGTATTCGTTCCAGTGAGATAAACATTACCAAGACCTCGCTTGAAATCGACGCTTTGCAATATGATATCAGCGATAAAGAAAAACAAATTAATCTGAATAAGAACGCGGTTTCAACACTCCTTCGCGAACTTCAAAGAAAAGATGAAGAAACGATGTTGGTGAGTTTTTTAAAGAATAAAAGCTTGACGGAAAATTTGGATGAAGCAACGGCCATAGTCAATATTAATTCTGGGTTGTCAAATGAAGTTACTAAACTTACTCAGTTAAATAATGAATTATCAGCTAAGTTGTCCAATGTATCTGATAAAAAACAAGATTTGGAGCTTGAAAATAAAAATTTTAAGAACCGTAAATCAATAGTAGAAAGTCAAAAATCAGATAAGCGGGTAATTTTAGTCCAAACAAAAAATCAAGAAAAATCATACCAGCAATTATTAGCAAACCTTCAAAAAGAACAAGAAGCTATAGAAAATGAAATATCCGTCATGGAAGAGAAGCTACGATTAAGTTTTGACCCCAATTTGTTGCCTGTTCAGAGATCTGGAGTTGTTGCTTGGCCGATAAAATTAATATCAGACGGGGGAATCGGTTATATCACTCAAGTTTATGGAGCAATATCAAAGCTTTATAAAAGCGGAAAACACAATGGTCTGGATATAGGCGCCCCAATCGGAACTCCGGTATTTGCCGCCGACGACGGTAGAGTTTCTGCCGTAGACAATAACGACCGTAATTCTTGGAGTAAATACCAATACGGTAAATATATTCTTATTGAACACCAAAATAATTTGACAACATTATACTCCCATCTTTCTATTCAATTGGTCTCTAAAAATACAGTCGTAAAAAGAGGCGATTTAATCGGTTATTCCGGCAATACAGGATTTTCTACCGGTCCACATCTTCATTTCGGGGTTTATTGGACGCCAAGCATATCAATGAAGGCTGTTCCGCCGGCGCAAGGACTTGTGCCTATTGGTGTCACAATAAATCCAGAAGGCTATCTTTAATTTTAAAATTTATTTATAATAAAATTAATATGATAGAAAATATAAAAGAAATCCTGATTTTAATACTAAAATGGGTTTGGGATATAATTATTAACGTGGTTCATTGGGTGGCTGTTAATTTTGGCGATAAACTGCAAGTAATATTTCAGTTTTTAGCCAATATAATACTTTCAATAATAAATTTTTTAGGAGATTTAATAAAAGGCATTATTTATTAATTATTACAGGGACAGGTTTATATATAGGTTTTAGTGGTTTTGAGCTTATGGCTTTAATAATATGTCGTAAAAGATATATTGTGCGACATATTATAATTATTATTCTTCACTTCTCTACCGAGGGAGCCAGATGATTTTAGAGTTAAGGATTGAAAGGATAGTTCTGGTAAAAATCAAAAATTTTTAATAAAGAGTTTGTTCTCTGCCCTTAAATCGATATATTCAATGTTTTTTAAGTCATTTTTTTGATTTAGGGTATTTAACGCGCCTATATTAACTTCCGGGTTGAATCGCAGGCTAATTAGAATATCCGGCCCGTTATAGGTTTGCGCCCTTACCTCTTCCAATATTCTATCAATGGCTATTTTTTTAACCATGAAGCCAATTTTGGGCAAATTATTTAAGATTATATTTAAATTATTAATAAATCTGTCCTCCATTGCTTTTGTTCCCATTAACAAATCACTTTTTTGAGAATCAAAAACGACCGGTATCATGCTGCCTTCGGTTAACGGAGCTTCATCAAAAATAACCCCGTATTTATCAATCCAGTAGCATTTTTGGCCATCAAGTATGCACCAGACAGCAAACCATTGGCGTTCTTGGGCGTCAATTATTACGGTCCTGTTCGCCCATTCCCTTTTAATAGTGGCTTCGCCGAGTAAGGTCGCGGATAAGCCGATATTTTGGTTTTTCCATGCCAAAATGTTGTGTTCTCCTAAAAAATTAATCAGCCAGCTTTTAAAAATAACCGGTTTTATAAACGTCAAAACTTCGTCTTTAGTCAGGCGTTTATTGTTCTCAACTTTTATTTCTTTAATTTTAAAAAATTGTGAAAAGAATACGAGATAAAATATTCCGATTGCCAGAAGTGCCAAAATTAAAAAGGTAAAATACAGTTTTATCCTTAAACTTAAAGATTTTTTATTATGCTGCCGGTAATTATAGGTTTGCATAAATACATCTTATTAAGCCGCTACGGACGGATATCTATTTTCGGGCGATCTCTTTAAATCCTAAATAATCCTGAAGAATTTTGGGAATTGCCACGGTTCCTTTTTCTGTCTGGTAATTTTCTAAAATTGCCAAAATCGGACGCTCGGAAAATGCCGTTCCGTTTAATATATGAACGAATTTTATTTTGCCTTGATTGTCTTTGTGTTTAATATTCAGCCTCCGTGCCTGAAAATCGGTGGTATTGGAAGTTGAGTGGGTTTCCCTGTACTTCCCTTCTCCCGGCATCCATACTTCTATATCGTATTTTGCGGCAGCCGGATCGCCTAGATCTCCGCTACAAATATCAAGAACTCTATAAGGCAATTTTAAAGCCTGCATCAATTTTTCTTCCATTGAAAGCAGAAATTTATGTTCTTCCTCGGATTTATTCGGTTCAACAAAACTTATCATTTCTAATTTATTAAATTGGTGTACTCTTAAAATTCCTTTTGTGTCCTTGCCGTAAGAACCGGCTTCGCGGCGAAAACACGCCGAAAAGCTTACATATCTTTTAGGCAAATCATTTGTGCTGAAAATTTCATCCTGATGCATAGGTACTATGGATTGTTCTGAGGTACCCACTAGGTAAAGGTTATCTTTAGGCAAATAATAGATTTCATCGCCCGTTTTTTCCATATAACCCATTCCTTTCATTGATTTTTCGTTAATCATAACCGGAGGAATAATGGGGGTAAAACCTTCTTTGGTAAGTGTTTTTATCGCCAGGTCGATTAAAGCAAATTCTAAAAGCGCGGCTCCGCCCTTAAGGTAACCAAACCGACTACCCGATACTTTAGCGGCCCGTTCGGTGTCAATTAAATCCAATTCCTGTGCTAATGTGAAATAGTCTTTTGGATTTTTAATTTCCGGCTTACCCCCTACCTCCTTGATTGTTTTATTTTCATTTTCATCTCTGCCGATTATTACCGAAGATAAAGGCAGATTTGGCATCCGGCGAAGAATTTCTTCCCTTAATTTGCCGGTTTCATTGAGTTTTTCTTCGGTTTCTTTCAGCTCAGATTTTATTTTAACGGCTTTTTCTTTTCCCTCTTTACCTAGTTTTCTTTGTTCGGCGCGCAAATCGTCGAATTTTTTATTTAAATCTCGCCAATCTTTATCTAACTCTAAAAATTTATCAACTAATTCCGGCTCGGCTCTTTTTGCGATAAGCCCGTCTTTGACTAGTTGAGGATTTTCCCTGATTAAATTAATATCCAGCATAGTTTTTAAAAATATTAAGTATTAATTATTTGGGCCGCATTGTCGGGAAAATAATAATCTCTTTAACCGTATGCGTTCCGGTTAAAAGCGAAACCAATCGGTCAATGCCTATTCCCAGTCCGGCGGCGGGAGGCATCCCATATTCTAACGCTTCCAGAAAATCTTCATCTAATCGCGATGATTCTTCATTTCCGGCACGAAATTGCTTTTCTTGTTCTTCCATGCGGCTTCGTTGGTCTTCCGGATCGTTTAATTCGGAAAATCCATTTATTAATTCGGTTCCTCCTGCGATAAGCTGGAAACGTTCGGTGAAATTAGGGTCATCGGCACATGATTTTGCCAATGGAGAAATTGTTTTGGGATAACGTACGACAAACGTAGGTTCTATTATGTGCGGTCTTACTGATTTTTTAAATATTTCGTCAATTTCTTCGGGTTTTAAATTTTCTAATTTTTTATCAGAATATTTTTCGATCAGGTCTTCGTAATTCAGCCGCGGCCATTTTGAAAAGAAATTTAATTTAACGCCTTCGTGAGTTATATTTTTGATATCCAGCCGGCTCAAAAGTTCTTGTAGCCATTTTTGGGATGCGTTCATTAATGTTTCGTAATCCTGATAGGCCCAATATAATTCCATCATGGTAAATTCGGGATTATGGTCGCGGTCAATGCCCTCATTTCTAAAATTACGCCCAATTTCAAATATTTTTTCTAGACCTCCCACCAAAAGCCGTTTCAGGTATAATTCAGGCGCAATTCTAAGGTAAAAATCGGTATTAAGGGCATTATGATGGGTTTTGAATGGCCTAGCGGTCGCTCCCCCAGGAATCGGCTGAAGCATAGGCGTTTCAACCTCCAGAAAGTTTTCACACAACAAAATATCCCTTAAGGTTGAAATGACTTTAGAACGGATAAGTATTTTTTCTTTAACTTCGTCGTTTAAAATGATATCCAAGTATCTTTTTCTAAACCGTTCTTCTACGTCTTTGAGGCCGTACCAGACGGACGGCAGAGGCTTTAAGCTTTTTGCGGCCACCAAAGCATTTTCAGCTTTAATGCTTTTTTGACCGGCTTTGGTTTTGAATAATGTACCCTCAACCGCCAAAAAATCCCCGATATCCAAGTTATCTCTTAAGATATTAAAGTTTTTAATTAACTTTTTAAAAAGTACCGCCTGAAATATTCCGCTTTGATCTTTTAAGCCGATGAAAATAATTCCCCCTTGATTGCGGAAGCTTATAATTCTGCCGGCGATTGAAATTTTTTTGCCGAATAACGAAAAAAGAAAAAAGTTTTTTAAAACTTTGCCTATCTGATACTCCCTTTTAATTTTACTGGGATAAACATCACAGCCAGCCGCCGCAAGGTTATCGCGTTTTTTAAGACGTTCTTTGAAAATTTCATTTAACATGTACTATTTAATAGAAAGTATTTTATATTCTATCTTTTTACCATTAGGTATTGTCACAATAACTATATCATCCACCTTTTTATCTAAAAACGCCTTTCCTAAAGGCGATTCATTTGATATGAGTCCCGTTTCAGGCTTGGCTTCATTGGAGCCAACAATGGTAAATTTATTTTTTTGTTCCCCTCTTTTAATTTCTATAGTAGATCCAATTTTAACTATGCCGCTTGCCGCGCCTTTTTCTATTATTTCATAATTCCTAAGCATCTCTTCTAATTCAAAAATTCTTCCTTCAAGTAGGGCTTGTTCCTCGCGGGCTTCAAAATACTCCGAGTTTTCGGATAAATCGCCAAGCTCTTTAGCTTTTTTTAGCCTATCCGCGACTTCTAATCTTTTTTCGGTTTTTAATTCATTTAATTCCTTTTTTAGCGAATCAAATTTTTCTTTTGTAAAATATTGTTTACCCATTTGGATTTATTGGTTTATCTACGGCTGAATCATTAATATTGTAAACATTTCTCCATAACCACCAACGAACTTTAGCAGTTTCCAATAGAACTTGCAAATAAGCGCTTAACCGGACTTGCGACCTGGTATCATTAACCCAAAAAACGGGTATTTCTTTGATTTTATAGCCTAATTTTTTAGCTAATGCCAGGGTTTCGGCATCAAATCCCCAACGGCTTATTCTGGTTAATCTAAATATTTTTTCAGCCGCTTCCTGCGAATAGCATTTGAATCCGCATTGGGTATCCCATATGCCCGGCACCAGAAGAATTTGTATTATTAAGTTACCTATATTCCCTAAAATTCTTTTATACCAAGGTTGAGCCGGCACTAAACGAGAACCTTTTATATCTCTGTCAGCGATGACGACATCATAGCCGTTTTTAAAATAAGGTATCATTTTATTAAATTCAACTATGGATGTGGAATTATCCGCATCCATAAAAAGACGCCAAGCCCCTTTAGCCGCCAGCATCCCCTGTTTAACCACGCCACCCTTACCTTTATTTTCTTTATTATCGATTAATTTTAAATTTTTAATCAGAAGCTCAAATCTTCTTGTTATTTCCGCCGTGTCATCCGTGGAGCCGTCGTTTACCACTAAAATTTCATAAGAAAATTCTTGTTCGCTTAAATGTTTATCGAGGTCGATAAGCGTAAGCGGTAGACGCTTGGCTTCATTATGGGCCGGTATAATTACTGATAAAAAGGGTTTAGCCATATTGTTAAAATTATATCACAAAAAATAAGTTTATTTAATTTTATACGGCCAAGTGTTTTATTTGGTCAATATTTCCGGGTCTTTTTTGTTGATTAAAATTGTGTGCTCAAAATGAGCAGAGAGGCTTTTGTCTTTTGTGGCGTAACTTTCGTCCGGTAATTGTATTAAATAAGGAGTTCCGGCGCTAACCATCGGTTCTATTGCCAAAACCATTCCTTCTTTTAGTAGAATACCCGAGTTTTTCTGACCTTCGTTGAAAATAGTCGGTTCCTCATGGAGTTCGGTGCCTACGCCATGTCCGGTTAAGCCTTTAACGACTTTGAAGCCGTGTTTTTTGACGTAATTATTTATAGCCCAGCCGATATCGCCGGTTGTCTTATTTTGCCGACATTCCCTAATTCCTGCCATCAGCGCTCCGCGGGTTACTTCCATAAGTTGGTTTGCTTCTTTGGATATTTTACCGATGCCCATGGTGAACGCGCCATGGTGAACGCGCCGTCAGCTATGCCGCCTTTATAATCAACGCCGAAATCAAGCTTTAATAGGTCCCCAGACTGTAACCTGTAATCACCGGGTATGCCGTGAACCACCACCTCGTTAATGGAGGCGCAAATTGACGCCGGGAAGGGCTTTTCGGCGCCTCCTGGCTGATAACCCAAAAAAGCCGGTTTAGCTCCTGCTTCCGTGATTAATCGTTCAACTAATTTATCTATTTCCTTTAAAACCGTGCCTTCTTTTATTATTTTTTCTATTTGCCTTGAGATGCCGGCTAAAATCTTTCCGGCGATGCGGATTTTTTTAATTTGCTCTTCGGTTTTAACCATCGTTTAATTTCAATTTTGAGATGATGTTTTTATAAATTATATAAGGCGGTTTTTCTCCGTCAATAAAATTAATTTTATAACCGGCTTTTTTTAATCTTTCTATAATCGGAAATGTTCTTTCTTTGTATTCTTTTAACCGGACTTTAATGATTTCTGGCTTATCCAAGCTACGCTGTCTGACCGGCGATCCGCAAAATGGGCATACCTGGGGAGCTCTCTTTTTATAAAGAATCGGAGCGGAACACGTAACGCAAATTTTTCGGTGGCTATTTCTCCAAATTGAAGTTTCCGGAGAAATATTTAAATAAACAAAATGAATATTTTTTTTGCCGTAAGATTTTTCCAAAAATTTCACCAGGCCCATTTGTCCAGAATCTCCAAAGGCTTCGTATAACGTGCGCGGAGAGCCGGTAAAGATAATGCTTAATCCCGCGCGCGAGAATACGGATGTTTTTTCTTTTAAGATGTTTAATACCCAGAAAGGTGAATTAAGTATCCCGCTGTCAAAATTTTCCCGTTCACGGCGGATATTTTTATTTTTTAAATTCTCCGGCGCATGCACGATTTGTTCTATGTATTTTCCGGTATCAAAGATAGAAAAGTTGAAATTTGAAGCAATTAAGCTGGCCTGAGTCCCCTTGCCTGATCCAGGAGGGCCAAAAAGTATAATTATTTTTTTCATCTTCCAATTATACTATAGTTCTTCGTATTCTCTAAGGACAAGCTGAGAATTAATCTGTTTCATAGATTCCAAAGCAACCGAAACGACTATCAAAAGAGCCGTGCCGCCAACGGTTAAGGCTTTTATCCCCGTAAAAATTTGAGTTAAGTTGGGTAAAATCGCTATAATACCTAAAAATATCGCTCCGAATAAAGTGATTCGATTAATAACTTTTTTTAAAAAAGCGCCTGACGGTTCTCCTGGACGGATGCCGGGGATAAATCCCCCGCTTCGCTGAAGATTTTTTGATATTTCGGCCGGATCAAAGGTAACCGCGGTATAAAAATAAGTAAAAATTACGACTAGAATAAAATAGAATATCGAATAAGTAACGGGATTGCCCAAAAAAGAGTTAACCAAACCATTCAATTGCAATGAAAATGATTTTGAAAAAAGAGCCGAAGTTTGTGCTATAAACTGGGGAAATAATAAAATTGAAATGGCAAAAATAATGGGAATTACTCCCGCCTGATTGACTTTAAGAGGTAAATAACTGGATACCCCTCCATAAACGCGGTTGCCGCGAACTTGTTTGGAATAAGAAATCGGTATTTTACGTTCTCCTTCATTAACAAAAACCACTCCCGCTATAACTATAATGCTTACAAGTAAAAATGCTATGTATGTGGGAACCATACCGGGATTGTAATTAAAAAATAAAGTTTGCATTGCTTTCGGTAATTGGCTGACGATGCCGGCGAAAATCAATAAAGAAACTCCGTTGCCCAGTTTTTGTTCACTTATTAGATCGCCCAGCCACACCATAAACATTGAACCCGCCGTTATTATGATGACGTTGCGAAGAACATCAAATAATTGAAGGTGGCCGATTACTTGTTGTGAGGCCAATAAGTTAAGAAAGCCATAAGCCTGCAGGGCCGCAAGCGGCACAGTTATGTATTTGGATAGACGATTAAATTTGGCCCGGCCGATTTCCCCCTGTTCGTAATAAATTTCTTTAAGTGAAGGAAAAATCATTGTTAATAGCTGCATTATAATCGTTGCAGTGATATACGGACTTACTCCAAGCATTAATATTGAAAGGGTGCTTAAGCCGCCTCCTGAAAATACGCTTAAAAAACCAAGCAACTGATTGGATTCAAAAAAAGATTTTAATTTTATGGCGTCTATTCCGGGGATAGGAATGGTCGCAAAAAGCCTGGTTACTAAAAGTATGCCGGCTATTATAAGAATTTTTTTGCGTAAATCCGGAGTTTTAAATAAAAGAATAAGTTTCTCCATAATTAAAATTTACTTAACGGCGCCTCCGGCTTTTTCAATTTTTTCTTTGGCGCTTTTTGAAATTTTAACCCCTTCAATTATAAAAGCTTTTTTAACTTCTCCTTTTCCTAAAATTTTAACAGGGGTGCCGAAAGTTTTTTTATTTATTACTCCACCGGTGACTTTCTTTTCCAAATCACCGACATTAATAATCATTTCTTTGGTTTGCAGAGATTTATTTTGATAACCTCTCAATTTTGGAATACGAATTAAAAAATCCCGTTCCGCCGGGCGTATTTTATGGCCGGACCGTGATTTTTGTCCTTTTGTTCCTCTACCTGACGTGGTTCCTCTTTTACCTCCCCTACCAACCCTTTTTTCTTTATGGCGTTTAGTTTTAGATTGTAAGTTATTTAATTGCATATTATTTAGTATTCCTTAAGCTGTTTTAAAGCCGTAATGGTTGCTAAAGCATTAGTTAATTTATTGGGCGTTCTTCCTAAGCATTTGGCCGTTGCGTCTTTTACGCCCGCTAAAGATAAAACTACGCGTACGGCGCCTCCGGCCTTAAGGCCGTGTCCTTTAACGGCTGGTTTTATTTTAACATGGGCGGCGCTAAATTTTGCCTCCACCTCATGGGCGATACTTCTGTCTTTTAAATCAATTTTCATCAGATTTTTTCTCGCGTTAGTTTTGGCTTTTTCAATTGCCGCCTGTACGTCAATGCCCTTGCCCAGTCCCACCCCTACATTGCCTTTTTCATCGCCAATAACGAGCGTGACTCTGAACCGAAAACGTTTCCCCCCCGCGACAACGCGAGTAACTCTACGCAAGTCTAAAACCTTTTCTTTAAAATTATCTGTTTTGAATCTAGAACCATTAATATTATTAGAATTTGATTGTTTCATGTTTTATATTTTTAATCCGGATTCCCGCGCTCCTTCGGCAATATTTTTAACGCGGCCATGATAAGGATAAGGACCTCTGTCAAAAATAGCTTGTTTTATCTTTGCCTTAGTTGCTTTTTCGGCAATTAACGCACCCAATGATTTTGATAAATCAATTTTTTTAATTTTACCAGACTTTTTTATTTCCATTGTAGAAGCAGAAACTAAAGTATTGCTTTTTATGTCATCGATTAGCTGGGCATAGGTATGCTTATTGCTTTTAAAAACCGATAACCTTGGTTTTTCCGCCGTACCAAAAATTTTCGCTCTGGTTCTTTTACTCCTTCTTTCTTTTATTTTATTTTTTAATTTTGCGAATTTCATAGATTTAAGATGAATTAAGCGGCGCCTGTAGCTCCAGAAGCTTTTTTACCCACTTTCTTTTTAATGACCTCATTTTTATATTTTATTCCCGTTCCACGATAAGGATTGGTTTTTTTCTTAGCTCTTATTTTTGCCGCTACTTCACCAACCAATGATTTGTCTATGCCAGAGATGGTAATATTGTTGATTTTACTATCTACTATAACACTTACTCCGTCGGGTAAAGCAAATTTAACAGGATGAGAAAAACCAATATTTAAAATCAAATTTTTACCCTCAACTGCCGCGCGGAAACCAACGCCATTAAATTCTAAAATCTTTTTAAATCCTTCATTTGCGCCAATTATGGCGTTTTGCGTAAGAGCGCGCATTGTGCCCCAATTAGAACGGGCTTGAATGCTATCTTCATTAGGCACAAAAGACATCTGATTGCCGTCAATTTTTACCTCTATATGAGGAAGGATATTGAGGCGTAATTGGTTTTTTCCGTCTTTGGAAGAAATTTCTAAAAACCCGCCGTTTTTATTTACAACGACGCTTTCCGGAATAATTATTATTTTTTTACCAATTTTACTCATGAGTAGTATATTTATAAATTACCAAATTTCAAATAATAATTGACCTCCTAACTTGGATTTTCTGGCTGATTTACCGTCCATAATTCCTTTTGGCGTTGAAAGCACCAAAAGTCCGAAACCCTGCTTTACCAGCCTGATATCGCGATATCCTACATATAATTGACGAGATGGTAGGCTTAAATTATTAACACCGTGAATTACGCCTTTATTGTTTTTGTACTTCAGCTTTACCTCTATAGTTTTTTGAGAATTGGATTTTGTAGAAACCGATTCAATATAATTATATTTTTTTAAAATTTCCAAAACCGCCATATTCATTTTTGAATAAGGCTCTTTAACAGTTTCTTTCTTTACCGCTTGGCCATTTTTAATTTTTGTCAATAATGCGTTTAACATATTTTTACCAACTCGCTTTTTTAATACCGGGTATTTCTCCTTTGGAAGCAAGTTCCCTGAAACAAATGCGACACAAGCCAAATTGCCTCATGTATCCCCTTTTACGTCCACACTTAAAACACCGCCTAACGATACGCGTTGAATATTTTGGTTTCTTTTTTGCTCTGACTACAACTGATAGCTTTGCCATAATTGAATTATTTTTTAAAGGGTATCCCGATAGCTTTATATATTCCGACTGCTTGTTCCTGTTTTTTTATTTTAGTCACCAAGGTTATCTCTAATCCAAAATTTACCTTAGAAGATTCGGGGCTGATTTCCGGAAAAACTAATTGTTCTTTTATGCCTATCGTTAAATTACCATTTTTGTCTACGGAGGTAATATTGATTCCTCTAAAATCGCGGACGCGAGGTAATACTATTTTAACAAACTTTGTCAGAAAATCATTCATTTTTTTACTACGGAGCGTAACTTTTAAGCCAACAATAGTTCCAGTTCTTACTTTAAAGCTGGAAATTGATTTTTTGGCAGCTCTAATAGTTGGTTTTTGACCGGTAATTAAAGAAATCTCTTTTATCAGATCGGGTAAGATTTTGTTTTCAAATTCTCCCTGGCTGGAAAATCTTCCGATTCCCGTATTCACAACTATTTTTTCAAGTTGATTGTTTAAATTATGCTTTGGCATTTTTTACAATATCTTACTTTTTTATCCCCATTCAGCTTGTGGCCGACTCTAACAGCTTTACCGCAGTTTTGGCAAACCAACATTACATTTGATATATGTACCGGCTTAGGAAGACTTATAATCTCTCCTTTTTCTCCTTGACGCGTCGGACGCTTATGTTTCTTTAAAATATTTATTCCCTCAACTAAAACTTTTTCATTTTTAACATCAACAACTAGAATTTTGCCGTTTTTGCCGTTATCTTTACCAGCCAATATTTTAACAATGTCGCCTTTTTTGATGTTCATATTGAATATTTAATTAAACCACCTCTTCGGCCATGGAAAAAATAGTTTCAAATCCCCGCTCCCGTATTTCTCTGGGCAATGGACCGAAAATCCTAGTAGCTTTGGGTTCTTTTTTTTCGTCTATCAAAACAGCGGCGTTCTCGTCAAAGCGCAGATAAGTTCCGTTTTTGCGACCTAAAGCCTTTCTGGTTCTGACAATAACGGCTTTAACAATATCCTTTTTTTTGATAGCCTTGCGTGGTTCGGCTTTTTGCACGGAAGCGATAATTATATCACCAATGCCGGCATATCTTTTTCTGCCTCCGCCAAGAACACGAAAACAGCGGATAAACTTCGCGCCGCTATTGTCTGCTACTTTTATTACCGAACGTTCTTGAATCATAAATTATATTTTATTTAAAACACGCCACTTTTTTTCTTTTGAAAGCGGTCTGCATTCTTCGATGATAACTTTATCGCCGGGATGATATTCGTTATTTTCATCGTGAGCCTTGAATTTATTGGTAACCTTAAAATACTTTTTGTATTTTTTATTTAATTTCATTCTTTCAACGGATACCACTACGGTTTTATCCATTTTGTCCGAAATAACTATGCCTGATAATTTTCTATTTTTTTTATCTTTATTGTCCATAAATTTATTTGGCGTTAAGAAATGTGTTTATTTTAGCGATAGTTCTTTTAAGCTGCCTAATTTCGCGGACATTTTTAACTTTACCAGCCGCCAAGTCAATTTTTAAATTCCACAATTTTTCATGATTTTTGCTTAAATCATGCTGTAATTCCTGCTTGGGCTTATTTTTTAATTGTTCCAAATCTTTGCGCTTCATAATTTCGTATATAATATCTTATTTGACAAAAAAATACAACGCTGTTTTTATATTTTAGAAATAATTTTCGTTTTAACCGGCAACTTGTGCCCGGCCAATCTCAATGCTTCATAAGCGACCTCTTTGGATCGGAAAAACATAATGGTCAACATCGCCTTTGCCGCCTCCCATGGTTACTTCCGGAGGTTTCTGGGTTATCGGCTTATCCGGGAAAATTCTTATCCATACTTTTCCTTCCCTCTTCATAAAATTACTTATTGCTCTTCGTCCTGCCTCGATTTGTTTAGAATTAACCCATGCAGCCTCTAAAGCTTTTAACCCGAAACTACCATACGCCAAAGTAAGCCCTCTGGTTTCAACACGACGTTTTTTAGATCTACCCTTATGCCATTTTCTGTGTTTTACTTTTTTAGGAATTAACATAAATTAAAATAATATAGTTAGACATTTTCTCCTTTGTATATCCAGACTTTTATCCCGACTGCGCCATATGTGCAAAAAGCGGTGGCTGTGCCGTAATCAATATTAGAACGCAAGGTCTGAAGCGGCAACTTACCCTTACCAAGCCATTCGCGCCGGGAAATTTCGTTGCCGTCCAATCTGCCGGATAATTTGATTTTCGCGCCGCCGACTTCCCGATTCTGCATTACAGCCATTAACGCTTTTTTCATAGTCCTCCTAAAAGGCATTCTTTTTTCTAAATCCCATGCAATGTTCTGGGCAAGAACGGCCGCTGATGCCTCGGAACGTTTTAATTCTTCGATATTTAAATTGATGTTAATTTTTGTTTCAACCCCTCTTTCTTTAAAAAGTTTGTTTAAATTCTTTTCAAGCAGTGTTTTTAAATCATCAATTCCTTTGCCTCCCCTACCTATTACCAGACCGGGTTTAGCAACTTTGATATATACGCGATAATTTTTATCGCTTTTTTCAACCTCAATCTTATCTATTCCGGCATTGCCGATTTTTTCTTTGATGATTTTTCTTATAAGGACGTCTTCTTCCAAACTATGTTTAAAGCTTTTTTTCGCAAACCACCTGGAATTCCAGTTCTTGTATATTCCCAATCTATATGAATCTGGTCTAATTTTTTGTCCCATAGTTTTATATGCTTTTCCTGCTAAAGATTTTTTTCATAAAACCGCTTTTTTCTTTTGGTTTAATAGCCGCTTCTTTTTCGGAATGATCTTTAGGTTTTATTTTTGTTTCTTTAATCTTTTTAGCCTTTTTGGGCTTTTTAGTTATTATATTAAACCTCGGAATGCGCTTTTTTTCAACTTCTATTAAAACCAAAGTTATATGACTTGTTCTTTTTAAAATTGGGGTGGCTCTGCCCATAGCGCGTGGCATAGACCGCTTTAAAGAAGGTCCTTGATCCACTAAGATTTTATCTATAAATAGACGATCTACATCCATTTTTTTATTATGGACGGCATTGGCAATACCGGAACGTAAAAGTTTTAAAATTGGGTAAGACGATCTTTGCGGCCTCATTAAAAGCTGGGCTTCGGCTTCGTTCACCCTTAATCCCCTTAAAGCATTAGCAACAAGGCGCACTTTACGCGGAGCTATATGTAAAAATTTAAGTTTTACGGTTTCGGTATTCATAAATTATTATTTTTTGCCGCTAGTTCCATTTTCTGGCTTAGGGGCGGCGACTCCCGGAGCGGTGGCTTGAGCGGCCTCCAGCTCTCTCTGCATTTTGCCTCCGTGTTTTGTGAATTTACGGGTTAACGAGAATTCACCCAAATGATGGCCGACCATTTCTTCTTTTATGGTAACTTCAATAAAATTTTTACCGTTATGCACCCCAAAAGTAAAACCAACCATTTCAGGAGCTATCTCGGAATCGCGAGACCATGTCTTGATAACATTTTTATCTCCTACCTTTAACTTTGAAATCTTTTTTAATAGATTGGAATCAACATAGGGACCCTTTTTTAAGCTTCTTGACATAGTATTTATTTAATTATCTTTTCGGACGCCTTTGAATAATTAATTTATTTGACCATTTTTTACGTTTTCTGGTTTTTTTGCCGCCGGTGATATTGCCCCAGATATCTTTTGGTCTTCTGGTTCCTCGTTGCGTTCTGCCTTCACCTCCGCCATATGGATGGTCGCAAGGATTCATAACCTTACCTCTTACGGTAGGCCTTATACCGAGCCACCTGGAACGGCCAGCCTTCCCTATATTTACCAAATTATGGTCTGCGTTTGAAACCTGACCGATTGAAACCAAATTATCGGATTTAACTTTTCTAATTTCTCCGGAGTTAAGTTTTAAGTCGGAGTAGCCGCCTTCGTGGCCCAAAACCTCAGCGTAAGAACCAGCTGAACGGGCTAATTTGCCGCCTGCTCCGGCCATTAGTTCAATATTATGGACCAAATAGCCGATGGGTATATTTTTTAATTTCATTCTGTTACCAATTTTTAAAGACGTCATTTCTGAAGTCATAACCTCATCGCCCACCTTCATATCCTTCGGAGCAATAATATAACGTCTGTCGCCGTCTTTATAAACCACTAACGCGATAAAAGCCGTCCTGTAAGGGTCGTATTCGATTGTTTCCACTTTGCCGGGAACATTCATTTTATTCTGGCAAAAATCAAGTATGCGATAAGTTTTTTTATTGCCTCCGCCCTGATGCCGCATAGTGATTCTTCCATGATGATTTCTACCGGCGGAATTTTCAATGTTTTTAGTTAAAGCTTTAAAAGGCTTGGATTTTGTAATTGAGCTATAGTCTACAATCGTCATTTGCCTCCTCCCTGGAGTTATTGGTTTAAAACTTTTCATATTTTTATTTAGGAAGTATATCCAATTTTTGGCCTTCTTTTAAAGTGACGATTAATTTTTTATAACCCGGTTTAACGCCCACGGTTCGGCCGAGCCTGCGAATCTTGCTTTTAATATTAATAATATTGGTTTTTATTATTTTAATATTATAGTGGGCTTCAATGA
>VMGU01000012.1 GCA_007376745.1 Parcubacteria group bacterium Athens0714_26 | reverse complement strand
CGTCAATGAAGTTGTTTAAATCGCGGTTTAATAAAATATTCGTTAATTGATTCATGTGTTTATTGACTAAGCCTACGGAACTTATTAAATTTTTCATGGCAAAATTAACTATAAATTGATAGCCTTTGTCCGTTGGAACTCTGCCCCCTGATATATGCGGCTGGCTAAGAAAGCCAGCTTCGGTTAAGTTATTTAATTCGGCTCTGATAGTGGCATCTTTGACGCCCAGTTTATATTTTTTAGTCAGCTGTTTGGAGCTGACTGGTTTTCCGTTCCCGATAAATTCTTTCAGCGTGAGTTCTAATATGGTGTAGGTTCTTTCGTTAAACATATTTAATATTTTAGCCCATTTAGCACTCTTGTCAATAGAGTGCTAATTTCTTAATAGACTCAAGATAAAGTAAAAGCCCCGTTTGAACGCGGAGCTTTTATGTCGGGGAGGGGTAGTTTTTAAAAAATATTTCTGGCCATTTTATGTTTTCGGGCAAAAGATTGTTTATTTGGCAGGCGGTTTCTAAATCTTTTGCGTTGACGCAGGCGGTAAGGGTTTCGCGCAGAAGTTCGTTTTTGTGCAGAGGGGGTAGGGAAGCACTTTGAATCTCTTGAATGGCATTTTGCCATTCATTATGTTTCAAAAGTTCTGCAATGGAAGTCCTCGCATGGTCCATTTTCCCGGAAGCGATAAAAATGTCCATATTCTCCTCCTTTCTTTCAAGGAACTTGTCCTGAGCTTGCCGAAGGATCAAAATCTAATTTAATTATAACATTATTGTTTTTTATAATGCTAATTTTTAATTCCCCAAATTTATCACAGGATATGCACTTTTGCGTATTGTCCCGGGTTACGTCGGTGTTAATCTGAATATAGAACCATAAAAATTTAAGAAAGGAGATGATTGGCCATGGAACACTTAAAGGTGTCTCTGCTCTTGCATTTCTTCCAGCCGTATTGGCAACTTCAGCATATTTTTAAAAAAATTGTTGATGAGTGTTATCGGCCTATTTTCCGATTTCTTAGAGAGAATCAAATAAAATTTGGATTTACCGCGAATATTAACTATTCTCTCTTGGAACTTTTGGAAAAATACGGCGAACAGGATGTGTTAAGGGATATTAGCGACGCTCTGCGAGACGGCCAGATAGAATTAATGGGCGGCGCGGCGTATCACCCGATAATCCCTTTACTCCCAGAGAATGAAATCAAAAAACAGATCGCGCAAGATTTTCGCGGAAAGAAATCCTTGAGGATTAGCCGTAATTCAAATGGGTTTTTCTTTCCGGAAATGGCTTTCTCAAAAGATGCCTTGGCAATTGTAAAAAGGTACGGCTATTCGTGGACTGTTGTTGAAGATGTGGCTGTTCCGGAGTATCAGATTCCTAAAAACAGAATTCTGCAGTGCGATGATTTTATTGTTTTCTTGCGGTCTTCGCATTGGAGCAGGTACATTTGGGACTGGCATCTGGATTTCTCGTCGTTTACTGACAAGTTGCGTTATGAATTACCTAATTGGACGGGCGGCAGTGACTCATATCTGGTTATCGCGATGGATGCTGAAACTTTTGGTCATCATGTGCCGGGATTAACCGAGAATTTTCTTTTTCCTATGATGGCGCGCTGGGGAGGTAAAAAAGTTGTCAGGTTTGAAGAATTACTGAAAAGCTTTCCATTACAACAGATAAATTCTTCAGAGCTTAAGGATTGCAGTTGGTCCACGAGTTGTGACGACTTGTATCATGGGGATTCTTATCCGCTTTGGAAATCAGTCGGCAACATCCATCATCAAACGCTTTGGGATTTGATTAATTTGGCGCTCATTCACGCCGATTCTCCCGCGGCAATCCATCCGTGCCTCAAGATAGTTAATAGCTGTCATTTTTGGTGGATAAGCGGAAGACCATTTTGGAATCCTGGCTTTATGATGCCGGCGGCGGATAAAGCATTGGAAATTATTAATACCTTAGGGACAAGCGAAGAAAAATTCCAGGCAAAACAGCATCATGAAAAACTTTTTTCTTTAGTACATTAAAATTAAACCCCCTGGCATACGCCACGGGGTTTTAATTTTAATAACGTTCCTATTAAAATTTTTATTTAGTGGATAAAATAGTTGTCAGTGTTTTAAAAAGGTGTTAAGGTTTATTTCAATGAAAAGAAAAAGTTGGCCCATGTTTTTTGGAATTATTCTTTTAGCTGTGGTGGCGGCTATTTTTGTTTATCCCAAAAGTTCTGTTTCCAAGAAATTTTTACCTTGGCGCTTAGGCTTAGATTTAGTTGGAGGAAGCTATCTCGTTTATGAAGCGGATTTAAGCGGAGTTGCCGCTACGGATAGAGATAGCGTAATGAATGGCTTAAGGGATGTTATAGAAAAAAGAGTTAATTTATTCGGCGTCACTGAACCGCGGGTAACTATTTCTAAAGCAGGCGATACTTACCGGCTCAATGTTGAATTGGCCGGGATTAAAGACATTAACGAAGCAATCAAAACAATCGGTCAAACTCCGTTTTTGTATTTTTCTGAAGCCGATTTAACAGATGTTAATAAGCCTCAATTTAAGGAAACTGCGTTAACCGGTCGGTATATTACCGGAGCCCAGCTTACTTTCAGTCAAGTCGGTTTGTCGCAGGTTGACTTGCAGTTTAATAAAGAAGGGGCAAAAATATTTGAGGATTTGACTGGCAAAAATGTTGGCAAGCAAATCGCGATTTTTTTGGATGGTCAGCCGATAAATATCGCCAGGGTTAATGAAGCAATATCAGGCGGTAGAGCCCAGATTACCGGCATAAGCGACGTTAAAGAAGCCAAACAATTAGTGGAGCGGCTTAATGCCGGAGCTTTGCCGGCGCCGATAAAAATGATAAACCAACAGACTATCAGCGCTTCACTCGGCCAAGATTCTTTGCAAAAAACCATCTGGGCGGGCATTTTAGGCACGCTCGCGGTGATTCTTTTTATGCTTTTATATTATAGAGGGCTGGGTTTTTTCTCGGCCGTCGCTCTCATTATTTATATTGCTTTAACTTTGTCAGTGTTTAAATTATTTTCCGTGACCATGACTCTTTCCGGAATCGCCGGCTTTATCTTGTCAATCGCCATGGCCGTGGACGCCAATATTTTAATATTTGAAAGGACAAAAGAAGAAATCAAAAAGGGATTGGAAAAAGATGTGGCCCTTAACGAAGGTTTCAGACGCGCCTGGACGTCAATCCGCGATTCTAACCTGACTACTATATTAACCGCGTTGATTTTATATAATCTCACCTCAAGTTTTGTTAAGGGTTTTGCCCTTACGTTATTAATAGGAGTTTTAGTGAGTATGTTTACTGCCTTGACTGTCACCGAAAATTTATTAAAGCTTTTTTATGTCAGGAAAAAATAAAATATGTTTAATCTAATAAAATATAAAAATTTATTCATTGGTTTTTCGGCTACATTAATGGTGTTTGCGGCAGTGAGTATTGCGGTTTTTGGTTTTAGGCCGGGAATCGATTTTACCGGCGGGACTTTATGGCAGATAAGGTTTACGGAGAAATTGGTGTCGGTGGGGGACTTAGAAAGTTATTTTAAATCCAAAGGCCTGGATACCGTGCTTATCACCGCGGATTCTTCCAATACCACGTTTTTAATTCGCACTAACGAGTTGGCGCAGGCGCAGCACGAAGAATATCTGGTAGAGTTGCAAACTAAATTTGGAGCCGCCGATGACTTACGATTTGAAAGCATAGGTCCGACTGTCGGTCAAGAGCTCCGCAATAAGGCGCTACTCGCTTTTATTATGGTTCTTTTTGGCATTTCTTTATATGTGGCATTCGCTTTCAGGAAAGTTTCTTACCCGGTTCGTTCATGGAAATACGGGTTCAGCGCTTTGGTGTGTTTGTTTCACGATGCCTTGATACCGGCCGGACTCTACGCTTTTTTTGGCCATTATAGGATTATGGAAATTGATACCAATTTCATCGTCGCTTTGCTGGTTATTATAGGTTTTTCGGTGCATGATACTATTGTGGTATTTGACAGGATTCGCGAAAATTTAATCGTTCAAAAATCCAAAACACTGGAAGACATCATTAATATCAGCGTTAATCAAACTTTTGTCCGTTCCATTAATACTTCTCTTACGTTAGTTTTGGTATTGACCGCGCTGTATCTTTTTGGAGCGGCTACATTGAGTTATTTTGTTCTGTTAATTTTAATCGGTACTGTAATCGGCACATATTCTTCAATATTCGTGGCCAGCCCGTTGCTTACCTATTTACAAAAGAAATAGAATATGGTATAGTTTAAATATTAATTTGTTATAAAGTTTTATGGAATTAAATATCAATCAGTTAGCAAATAAATTATTAGGAATTTTAAACCCTCGCCAAAGGGATATTTTAGAAAAACGTTTTGGTTTAAAAGACAGTAAAGTTATGACTTTGGATGCCTTGGGTAAGATATATGGCGTTACCAGAGAAAGAGTCAGGCAAATTGAGGCCGGGGCCATCAAAGAACTTAGTTTTTTGATTAAAGAAGGAGTTTTGAGTCATTTTCTCAATAAGGTTTCGGAGCATTTAAAAAATCTTGGAGGTATCAGGAGAGAAACTTTGCTTTTGGCGGACCTTCAAATGCTTTTGGGAGAGTCGTCTTCAATCACTTTTGATAATAAGGTTAAATTTTTATTGAGTCTCTCGGGCGCGGTTAAATATTTCACGGAAGACAAAGAATTTTATTCTTATTGGTATTTAGAGAATCAAGACAAGAAAAAAGCCGTAGACTTCATCAAAAAGCTGATAAAGTTTTTAGAGAATAAAAAAAGCACCGTTGTTTCCCAGAATAATATTGACCAGGTTTTTACCGAGGCCATTAAGCCCAGTAATTTTAAGGATTTAGTCGCGTTGAATTATCTTTCTATATCCAAGAAGTTTCATATCAATCAATACGGCGATTTCGGCTTGTCGCATTGGCCGGAAATCAATCCAAAGACGGTTCGCGATTGGGCGCATTTGGTTATAAAAAAGCAAAACAAACCCATCCATTTTATGGAAATTGCCAAGCTGATTAACGGAGTTCGCGGCGGAGCCAAAATAGCCAATCCTCAAACGGTTCATAATGAATTAATAAAAGACAGTCGTTTTGTTTTGGTTGGGCGCGGCATATACGGTCTTAAAGATTTCGGGCTTATAGCCGGCACGACCAAAGAAGTTATGAAACGTTTGTTAAAAGAACACGGGCCAATGACTCCTAAGGAGCTTTTGGGCTTGGTGTTGAAAGAAAGAGTTTTAAAGAAAAATACCATATTTGTTAATCTTCAAAATCGTAAGCATTTTAAGCGTCTGGATAATGGGTGCTATACCATTAATATTGCCTAATTGTTTTTTAACAGCGCTCCGACAGCCATTGGAGCGCTTTGTTTTTACATAGGGTCCGGTAAGGTCAATTTTGTAAAATATTCATAAGAAGTTTAAAATTAAGTATATGCTTGAGACAGTAATGAACGCGGTTCTGGGGATAGGGAATATCGCCTTGCGAATTATTTCAGTGAGTTGGTGGATTTTACTGCCGCTTATTTTGTTTTTTGTTTTTATTGAGTTGCGGGTGTGGAAGAAAAAAGTTGAATTTATAAAAAAAATCAAATGGGTGCTTTTGGAGATTAAAATACCGCAAGAAGTTTTAAAAACGCCTAAGGCCATGGAAAACGTTTTTTCGGCCCTCCATTCAATCTATGTAAAGAATCCCGATTGGGAAGATGTTTTTTTTAAAGGCGAAACCTTGCTGTGGTTCAGTTTTGAAATGGTTGGCAATGCCGGTCAAGTTCATTTTTTTGCCAGGGTGCCGGAAATAAATCGCAATTTGATTGAATCGGCAATTTATGCCGAATATCCCGACGCGGAAATTAACCAGGCCGAAGATTATACGAGTTTGTTGCCCGAGGTTATCCCCAATGATATTTATGATTTATGGGGAAATGATTTTATTTTGGGAAAGGAAAATCCTTATCCCATAAAAAGTTATGAGTATTTTGAAACTCTTACCGAGGAAAGGAGACTAGACCCGATTTCCGCCATTACCGAAGTAATGTCCCGCCTTAAAGAAGACGAAATGATTTGGCTACAGTTTTTAATAAAGCCGGTGGGCGATGGGTGGAAAAAAGAAGGCGAGGATTTGCGGGATAAAATGATGCAAAGAGAAAAGAAAAAGAAAGCGGGCTTTTTCGGTGAATTATTTGACGGGCTTGCGGTATTTATAAAAAATCTCTTCGTGGCGGCGGTTGAGCATCCTACTTGGCCCGAAAAAGAAAAATCCAGCGACAAGGAAAAAACCGGGCGTTTGTCTCCCGGCGAGACGGATGTTTTGAAAGCCGTTGAAAATAAAATTTCCAAGTTCGGCTTTGAGACTATAATTAGATTTATTTATATTGATAAGCAAAACAGTTTTACCCGCGCCAATATGGCGGCGATAGTCGGCGCTTTTAAGCAGTTTAGTACCCAGAATATGAACACTTTAAAAATGGATAGTAATACTACGACTTATATTACCAGCAGTAAATTTACTACCAGAAGTTGGTTTAGAAAAAAGAAACTTTATTCCAGAAAAAGGAAAATTTTTCAGTTGTATAGAGACAGATTGTTTTCCGGCATTGGATTCCCGATACATGAACGGAAATTAACCATTTTTAATACGGAAGAATTAGCCACGGTTTTCCATTTTCCGCTTACCATTGTTGAAGCTCCTAAATTGCATAGGGTCGGCACCAGAAAAGGCGAGCCGCCACCGGGATTACCCGTTGAATAGAGTAAAAAGATTCAATTATTAATTTAAAACGATTTTATGAATAATAATGAAATAACAATTTTAGGACAGACTAATTTTAGAAACGAGGAAAAAAGATTCGGTATTAAGCCGGATGACAGGCGTCGCCATATGTATGCGGTTGGTAAAACCGGTATGGGAAAAACTACTCTTTTGGAAAATATGATTATTGCCGATATCAAGGCTGGTCATGGCGTGGGCATTATTGACCCGCACGGCGAGTTGGCGGAAAAACTTCTTGATTTTATTCCGCAGGAACGCGTTAATGACGTAATTTATTTTAATCCCGCGGACATAGAACATCCTATTGCTTTTAACCCGTTGGAACAGATAGGCACCGAATACAGGCATCTGGTGGCGTCCGGCATTATGGCGGTGTTCAAAAAAATCTGGCCTGACGTCTGGTCCGCGCGAATGGAGTACATTTTAAATAATTCTCTGTTGGCTCTTCTGGAATATCCCGGTTCCACACTTCTCGGTATTATGCGGCTTTTGTCAGATAAGGAATACCGTAAAAAAGTGGTGGATAATCTTAAAGACCCGGTTGTCAAAAGTTTTTGGGTGAATGAGTTCGCCAAATACACGCAGAGGTTGGAAAGCGAAGCTACGGCGGCTATTCAGAATAAAGTCGGCCAGTTTGTCACAAATCCCTTGATTAGAAACATTCTCGGTCAGCCTCATTCGTTCGTTGATATGCGCAAAGCCATGGATGAAAAGAAGATAATGATTTTTAATTTATCCAAAGGAAGAATCGGCGAAGACAACTCATCGCTTATTGGAGCCTTGATTATCACGAAATTACAGCTTGGTGCTATGAGCAGGATTGATGTTCTGGAAAAAGACAGAACGGATTTTTATTTGTACGTAGACGAGTTTCAAAACTTCGCCACGGATTCTTTCGCCACGATTTTATCCGAAGCCAGAAAATACCGTTTGGATCTGATTTTGGCGCATCAATATATCGGTCAGCTGGTTACCGATAGTAGCACGCGCGTGCGGGACGCTATTTTCGGCAATGTCGGCACCACGGTTGTATTTCGCATAGGCGCGGAGGACGCGGAGTTTCTGGAAAAAGAATTCCAGCCTGATTTTATGGTGCAGGATTTTGTTAATCTTCCCAAATATAGTTTTTATATAAAGCTTATGATAGACGGCGTTTCTTCCCGCCCGTTTTCGGCCCAGACCATAGCGCCCAGCAAATTGCCGGAAGAACATTTTAGGGATTTAATTATTGAATCCAGCCGGCATAACTATAGTGTTCCGCGCGAAGTTGTGGAAGAAAAAATTGCCGGCGAATGGACGGGTGAGGGCAATAGGTTGATGGATGAGAAAATATTGCATCGTGAAGAAAAATCTCTTTCTTCTGTTTTAAAACCGACGCACACGCCCTCAAGTCATACGTACACGGAGCCGCAAGTAACGGGAGAATCGGCGGAAAAACAGTATCAGCATCCGATTCGACATAGGCCAGAAAACAAAAAAGTTGATATGACGGATTTAAGAAAGGCACTTGAAAACGCTTTAAATAAAACCATCAAAGAAGGAGACGAAAACAAGGAAGGAAACGACGATAAAAACTAATTTTAAATTTATTTAGCTTTTTCAACTCTTTCCACATAAAGACCAGTCTGAGTATTAACGCGTATAATATCACCTGTGTTTATAAATAAGGGGACTGCCACTTCCGCGCCGGTTTCTAATGTAGCGGTTTTGGTGCCGCCCTGGGCAGTATTGCCGCGTTCGCCCGGAGGAGTTTCGGTAATTTTTAAATCTATTTTTACGGGAATATCAACGCCTAAGATTTGGCCGTTAATTTTTTTACTGATAATCTCGGAGTTCGGTTTAAGAAATCTGGCGCCTATGCCCAATTTGGCTTCGGGTAGTTGAAAACGGTTTTTAGGATTGTTTTTTTCGCAAAACCAAAATTCTCCCCGATGACTGTAAAGATATGTAATCGGTTCTTTTTCAACCTCTATTTCTTCCAATGACTCGTTTTGGTGGAAATTTCTTTCAACAACCTGGCCGGTAATTAAATTTTTGATTCTGGTTTTAGCGACCGGTTTTCTTTGTTGCATTCTAAGAAATTCGTATTCCAAAACTTCATACGGCTGGCCGTCGAATTTAAACATTGTCCCAATCTTGAGTTCGTTGTAGTTAAGCATGTTTTGAATTCTAATAAAATAAGTTTTAAATTGCAAGGTTTTGTGCTAAAATTTTTAACAAATATGTATCTTAAACGTTTAGAGCTTATAGGTTTTAAATCTTTCGCGCAAAAGGTTAATTTAGATTTTCCCGGGGGTATTGTGGGCATTGTTGGGCCAAACGGCTCGGGCAAATCAAATATAATAGACGCGATTAGATGGATTTTAGGTGAACGCGAGGCGAAAAATCTTCGCGGCGCCAAAGCCGAAGATCTTATTTTCGCCGGTACTCATCATAGGTCCCAAATGGGTATGGCGCAGGTCACGCTCAACTTTGATAATTCATCGGGATTTTTCCCGGTGGATTTTTCCGAGGTGTCTGTTATGAGGCGGATTGAGCGTGATGGCAATTCTCATTATTTTCTTAATAAATCAGAAGTCAGATTAAAGGATATTATAGATTTTTTTGCCCAGGCGCGCCTTGGCACTAAGGGTCTCACAATTATTAATCAGGGTGAGAGCGATCTTTTTGTTAGAGCTATACCGTTACAGCGCCGGGAAATGATAGAAGAAATTCTAGGGCTTCGCCAGTATCAGCTTAAAAAGCACGAAGCCAAAAGAAAGCTT
>VMGU01000011.1 GCA_007376745.1 Parcubacteria group bacterium Athens0714_26 | reverse complement strand
ATGAAGGACAAAAATCCGGTTAATTTAAATAAATTAGAGGATTTAATTTATTATAAGTTTAAAAATGCCGATTTGTTAAAGGAGTCTTTAACTCATCGGTCTTATTTAAATGAAAATTCTAAATGGCCTTTGCCGCATAATGAGCGGCTGGAGTTTTTGGGAGACGCGGTTTTAGAGTTGGCGATTACGGAGATTTTATTTGAAAAATATCCCAAGTATGACGAGGGTAAGCTCACGGCTTTTCGGGCGGCGCTTGTTAATTATTTGATGTTGGCCAGTGTAGCCAAAGACATTCAGCTGGAGAAGTTTTTATTGCTTTCTCGCGGAGAGGCAAAAGATAAGGGGAGAGCGCGCGATGTTATTTTGGCTAATGCTTTTGAGGCGCTTATCGGCGCTGTATATCTGGACAGCGATTACCAGGTCGCAAAGGATTTTGTCAGCCGTTTTGTGGCGCCGAGAATAAAAGACGTCATAGAACAGGAGCTATATAAAGACGCTAAAAGTTTTTTACAGGAGCGCACGCAGGCTTATTTAAAATTGACCCCTGTTTATAAAGTTTTAAATCAGGAGGGTCCGGACCATAAAAAAGTTTTTAAGGTCGGCGTTTATTTTGGCGACAAATTGATGGCTGAAGGAGAAGGTCTTTCAAAACAGGAGGCGGAAGTTGACGCGGCTAAGAAAGCGCTGGGGAAGATATAACTTTTGTGATTGTCGTGAAATATTGATTTTTTACTTTGTTCCCGCGGCATATTACGGAAACAGAATAGATTTTTTCCAGCGAAAAATCTTTCTTCTCTCTCGGCGCGCTAACTCTGCCTTATAGACAGAGACCAATCTTAGCGCGCCTGCGAGATGTTCCTTAATATGCCGCAGGAACAAGATATTATTAAAATTTATCACCGTCCCGCGTGATAGTTTTAATAGAGAATTAAGGGTAAAAAATATCCTGAGTTTGTCGATGGATTTTTAAACCGTTTTTACGGGACTGTGCTTTCTAATTAATAGCTTCTAATCACTTCGAATGGTTTTTATTATAAGTGGGCGCTACACCGCGGTGTAGCAGTAGCTGTTTGAAGTCGTGTCTATGGCGGGTAAACTTTAAAAAAATATAATAAGTGGCTATAATACTAAATATGGAGGCGCTTCTTATAATTATTTTAGGAGTTGTGGTTGCCGGCTTTATCGGGTTATTTTTATTTTTTAAAAAGTGGTCTGGCGCCAAGGACGAGCCCGGGGCCATGGTGCTTTTACAGAATCAGCTTCATGAAATAACAAGGCGACTGGATACCAGTAAGGGTGAGATGACACAGGTAGTCCAAAAGCAATTTGGAGAAAGTATGAAGGTTGTGAGGGAGGTAACCGAGCGTCTGACTAAGCTGGACGAAACTAACAGGCAGGTCGTGAGTTTTGCCGACCAGCTGAAAAATCTTCAGGATATTCTGAAAAATCCTAAACAGCGCGGCATACTCGGCGAATATTATCTGGAAACGGTTTTGAAAAACGTTATGCCGCCGGGGTCTTACCAGATGCAATATCCTTTTAAAGACGGCGTGATTGTGGACGCGGCAATTTTTGTGGATAAAAGAATAATTCCGGTTGATTCAAAATTCAGTCTGGAAAATTATAACCGCATTCTGGAGGCGCGCGAAGCCAGTGAAAAAGAAAAATATGAAAAAGCTTTTGTGGCGGATTTGAAAAATCGCATAGATGAAACTTCCAAATACGTGAAGCCGCAGGAGGACACTATGGATTTCGCTTTTATGTTTATACCGTCGGAGGCGGTTTATTATGATTTGCTTATAAACAAAATTGGCGCTATTTCAGACGACACGCGCAATTTAATCCATTATGCGGGGCAGAAAAAAGTTATTGTGGTGTCGCCGACCTCTTTTTTGGCTTATTTGCAGACGGTTTTGCAAGGGCTTCGCAACCAAAAAATTTCAGAGCAGGCGAAAGAAATTATCAAGCAAGTTGATAATTTAAGCAGGCATCTTAAGGGCTACGATGATTATTTTATTAGACTGGGGAAAAATATAAGTTCTACCGTCAGTATGTACAATCATGCGCAGAAAGAGTTTGTTAAGATAGATAAAGATGTGTTAAAAATAACAGGCAAATCAGCGGGCATAGAGCCGCAGACTTTGCCGGGACCGGAGATATCAGAGGATTAATTTTTTTATATGAAATCTATTGAGATCCGAAAACAATTTTTAAAATTTTTTAAGGAGCGGGGACATAAGATTATGCCGTCTTCGTCTCTTATACCCAGCGACTCGTCGGTTTTGTTAACAACTGCCGGTATGCAGCAGTTTAAGCCGTATTACACGGGTAAGGCGGATGCGCTAAAGGATTTCGGAAGCGTAAACGTCACTTCGGCGCAAAAATGTTTTAGGACTTCGGATATTGAGTCTGTCGGGGACGACACCCACCTTACTTTTTTTGAGATGCTTGGGAATTTTTCTTTTACTGTGTCCTCCGAAGCTTCAAGCGAAGGAGGAGCGGGGTATTTTAAAAAAGAAGCGATTAAGCTGGCTTATGAATTTGTGGTGGATATTTTAGGAGTCAGCCCGGAGCGAATTTATGTGACGGTTTTTGGCGGAGACCACGAGGTGCCAGAGGACAAAGAATCTTTTAATATTTGGCATAAGGATATGGGCATTTCGGCTCATAGGATTAAAAAATGCGGGCGCGGCGATAATTTTTGGGGTCCTACGGGAGCCGAGGGGCCGTGCGGCCCGACAACGGAAATTTATGTGGCGTCTACGGCCGCTTTGGCTAATGATAGTAAAGGAGTAGAAATCTGGAATATAGTTTTTAATGAATATTACAGTAAAATTGATAAAACTTTAGATAAACTTTCGCAGCCGGGAGTGGATACGGGCATGGGGCTTGAGAGGTTGGCGACAGTACTGCAAGGTGTGCCGAATGTTTTTGAGACCGATTTGTTCCATCCTTTGGTTTCTAAAATACGCGAGGTTAGCGATAATATTGATGAAAGAATAGTTAGGATTTTGGCCGACCACTTACGAGCCGTGATTTTTCTTGTGGCAGACGGACTTTTACCATCAAATAAAGAAGCGGGATATATTTTACGCAGGTTGCTGCGCAGGATTTTGGTTTATGAAATAAAATACGATATTCACGCGGATTTATTTCCATTGGCCATTGAAGTTGTGGGTAACAATTTCGGTGGAGATTACCCGGAAGTGAATAATAAAAAATTAATCGCGGGCGTTTTATCAGAAGAAAAAAGCAAGTTTGAAAAAGCTTTGGCTAACGGCCTTAAGGAAATAGAAAAGTACAAAGAAATTACCGCCAAGGACGCTTTTTATATTTATGAAACTTTTGGCCTGCCGTTTGAGCTTCTTGGTGAATTGGTCCCGGTAAAAGTAAAAAATTTAAAAAAGGAGGATTTTGAGCAAGAGTTTAAAAAACATCAGGAGATTTCTCGCGCTGGACTGGAAAAAAAGTTCGGCGGGCACGGACTGGTTATGGATACAGGAGAGCTTAAGGTGTCATCGGAAGAAGAAATGGAAAAAGTTATCCGGTTGCATACGGCTACGCATTTACTGCAAAGGGCTTTGCGGGACGCGCTGGGACCATCCGCGCATCAGATGGGGTCTGATATTACCGCGGAACGGGCCAGATTTGATTTTTCTTTTAACCGTAAATTAACAGAGGAAGAAATTAAAAAAATTGAAGACGCGGTTAATGAAGTTATCGGAAAAGATTTACCCGTATATTTTAAAGAGATGCCTAAAGAAGAGGCGATAATGACCGGCGCGCTGTTCTTTTTTAAAGAAAAGTATCCCGATGTGGTGAAGGTTTACTTTGTCGGGCCGGCGGGTGGCGCGGGCGGAGAGCCGTATAGCGCGGAGTTCTGCGGCGGGCCTCACGTGGCCAATACTTTTAAAATAGGAAAAATAAAAATTAGCAAACAGGAATCGGTGGGCTCGGGAGTAAGGAGAATACGTATTTCTTTGGTATAAATTCAAACATAGAAATCAGATGGTATTAGGTGATATAATTATAAGTGTGGGCTTTTTTAAGGAAAATATTTTTCGGGAAAAGCGATAATTATGCCGTAATTGAAGTTTTAAATAATTCGGTACGGATTTTTTTATTGCGTTTTTACACGGATAAAAAACGAATTGAGTTTTTAAATAATTCGGTTCGCTTTTTTAACGGTTTTGACAGGGGTGAAATTTTAAAAATAATAAAGTTGATGGCGGGTAGGGCGGCTAAGTCATCAAATTTAAATATTATTTTAACTTTGGATTCCCAGCTCGCCACAACAATTTATTCAACAATTTCTTTGATAAGAACCCGCCCGAAAGAATTAATTGACGAAGCGGACCTGGATAATTTGATTTCCCAGAGCATATGGAGGTTTTTTGACCGCGAGAGACTGAAGGCGGCGCAGAAGATGGGCGTCGGCGACATAGACGTGTTGCTCGGAGACGTCAGGGTAAAAGAAATTAAAGTTGACGGCCATAAAGTCGTGAACGCCATAGGTTTTAAAGCCAAATCTTTGGACATATCTTTAAGTCAGACTTTTGTCCCCAGAGATTTTATTAAGGGTATTTATGATATATTTACGCCGGGTAAAATTTCTTTTATAACGGAAGCGGGAGCTTCTTTATCTCATTTTATCCGCAACGCCGGCGGCGAAAAAAAGCCGTTTTTGCTTGCTAATTTATTTTATTCAAATTCGGAGGTTTTTAGGGGCTTAGATGAAAGAATATCTTATGTATCGGGGCTTGATTGGGGAGAGGTGAATCTTTTATCGCGGATTGGGGAGAGTTTATTGGTGGAGGAGGACACGGCTAAAGGCGTTTTGGACAGTTATTTTAAAAATAATACTTCCCAAAATTTTCTTAAGAAAATAGAAAATATTTTAACAAGCGAATTAACCGCTTTAATCCAGAAAATTGACAAGTTGAATCCTATGGGGTCTGGGGCGGTTTATTTAAATCCCTATTTTAACCTGCCCCCTTTAATTTTTTCCCCTCATTTTAAGCCGAGATTAAACGGGGGGTTAAAACTGGTTTCGCCGGCGGTTGAATTAATTGTTAAAGACCTGGGTTTTGAGTTAGAATTTAATAAGTTGGCGGATATCAAAAATTCCGCAACTGTTTTAGTCGCGTTTTTGGAATTTATTCTATTACCAAACAATGAAAGATTAAATCATATTGTTAATCGTAGGGTAAGGTGGCTGACAAATTAATTTTTTAGTTTAAAATAACAGAAAGGTTATGAAAAAAATAAATGTAGAAAAACACGACGAGATATCATTGGTAGTTGAAAAGATTATTGACGCCGAAGCCGGCGAGATACTTCTTATTATTCCGAGATTTTCCCATTTAGCGGAATCGGTAAGCAATTTCCATCTTTTAAAAAGAGAGGCGGATGTTTTAAATAAGAAAATTTTAGTGGAATCGGTAGATAACAGAATTATAGAGTTGTCGCGGCTAAGCGGTCTTGAAGCCAACAATCCATTTTTGGTAAGAAATCCAAAACAATTTTCGGACATCATAGCGTCTCCGAATAAATTGTTTAAAGTTAAGCCCCGCGTTGAAAAGGAAGTTGGCGTCCCGGAAAATATTTCCAAGATATCTAAAGATAATACTTCTTCCGATAATAAAAGCAAAGAAAGAACGCTTCCGGAAAATGACGGATTTAAAAAAGTTAAATTTTACAGAAAAATATTTAAAGGCGCCGGGGTAATCCGTCTTGTTGTTTTTGCGTTTATCGCCGGGTCTGTTTTTTTCGCGGCAATTAAGATTTTACCGAAAGCTGAAATAACGCTTATAAGTGAGAAATCGGAATGGACGTACAATGATTCAATTATTGCCGATAAATCAGCGAAGGTTGATTCCGCGAATATGAATGTTCCGGCACAAGTTTTTACCCAAAAGAAAAATTTTGATTTAAAGTTCCCCGCTACCGGCAAAAAACAAGTCAGCGATAAGGCTCAGGGGAGAATTATTATTTATAACAGTTATAGTTCTGACCCTCAGCCGCTCGTTAAAGATACCCGTTTTATGTCTGCCGACGGTAAAATTTTCAGACTAGCAAAAAGCATAACCGTGCCAGGGGCAAAAATTACCGAGGGCAAAATTGTGCCTTCCAGTATTGAATCGGGCGTAGTTGCCGACCAACCGGGCCAAGATTATAACATCGGGCTGGTTAAACAATTTACAATACCGGGATTTAAAAATACTCCAAAATATCAAGCGTTTTACGCAGAATCCAAAGAATCTATGAGCGGCGGTTTTGTGGGTGAGGTTGCATATCCTACGGATAGTGATATAAAAGCGGCAAAAAACAGTATCAGCCAAACTTTGGAAAGTGGCCTTAAAACCGCGGTTTATTCTCAAATACCGCCAGAATTTAAAGTTCTTGACGGAGCTTCTCAGTTTAGTATCGCGAGCCAGACCGTGAATAGCCAAGTTGATAAAGATAATAATTTTTCCGTTTTCGCCGAGGGGCAAATGACAGTAGTCGTTTTTAAAGAAGAGGATTTAAAAAATATATTGACGCAGCGCGCTTTAAATGAGAAAGGGCCCGATTTCGGGGTCATTAAAAATATAGAGTTAAATTACGGTTTGGCGAGGACTGATTTTCAAAACGGCAAATTAAGTTTTTTGGCTGACGTTAAAATTTTATTAGGGCGCAATGTTGATGTTGCCTCTTTAAAAGATAAATTACTCGGTCAGTCGGAAGCCGATATGAAAAAAACCATTCTTTCAACCGCGTCTTTAGAAAGCGTTACAGTTTCCCTTTGGCCTTTTTGGGTAAAAAACGTGCCGGCTAACCCCAATAAAATTAAAGTCGTGATTGACTAAAATAGAGGCCTATGCTATATTTTTATTTATCCTATTTTTATGGCAGAATCGTTTAAGAGGACTGAGGGTATTGTGGAGGAAGCTTTGCCAGGCACAACATTCAGAGTTATAAGTAACGGCAAACAAATTTTAGCGCATCTTTCAGGAAAGATGCGTATGCATTATATTAAAATTCTGCCCGGCGACAGAGTAATTGTTGAATGCAGTCCCTATGACGAAACCAGGGGAAGAATAGTACGCAGGCTATAATCCCTTTATAAAATAGTTTTAGTAAAATTATTAATTTTTTATTTCTATAAAATAGATGAAGGTTAGAGCGTCAGTAAAAAAGATTTGTAACAATTGTAAGGTCGTCAGAAGGAGGGGCCGGGTTTATATTGTTTGTAAAATAGCAAAACATAAACAAAGACAAGGCTAAAACAATTTACTAAAGGTAAATTGTTCGAAAAATAAAACTATGAGAATCTCCGGTATTAATATTCCCGACAATAAAAGAATTGAAATCGCCCTGACCTATATATATGGCATAGGGCGTTCGTTGTCGTGTTTTATTTTGGAAAAAACCGGCATTGATTTAAATAAAAGAGCTAAAGATTTAACTTCGGAGGAAGTCAGTAAAATTAAGGAATTTGTTGAAAAAAATTATAAAATTGAAGGTGAATTAAGACAGACAATCAAGCAAAACATAAACCTTTTGAAAGAAATACAGGCTTATCGCGGCGTTAGGCATAGTAGGCATTTGCCGGTTAGGGGGCAAAGAACCAAAACTAATTCCCGGACAGTGCGGGGTAATGTCAGAAAAACCGCAGGAAGCGGCAAGAGGAAAGTTGAATTAAAATAAAAACATATTATGGGTAAGAAAAAAGTAATTCAAAAACAAGGAGATATTTCTAAAGAAAAAGGCGTTTCCGCGGCTGCGATTAAGCCCGCGAAAAATGCGGCCAAAAAAATAGACACAGGACGCGTTTATATTAAGGCTTCTTATAACAACACGCTTATTTCTATTACCGATGACAATGGTAATTTGTTAGCTTGGGCGTCAGCCGGTTCACTCGGCTTTTCCGGGCCTAAAAAAGCTACACCATTTGCGGCATCAAAGGTAATTGCCGCTTTGGCGGAAAAATTGAAGAAAACAGGATTACTTAATGTTCACGTTTTAGTCAATGGAGTGGGAGGAGGTCGGGATTCGGCGATACGTTCTCTTGCTAACCAGGGATTTAATATTTTATCAATAAGGGATATAACTCCCATTCCGCATAACGGACCAAGGCCGCCGAAAGTGAGGCGAATATAATATAAAAATTAATCTTTTAATATTTAATTTTAAGAGTTGTTAAAATAAATCATGTTTAATACCAGTGAAAAAAAAGAAAGAGCGCTTGGGGTCAGGCTTTTTTTGAAAGCGAATCGTTGCAATTCCGCCAAATGCGCCGCAGTCAGGCGTCCCCAGAAGCCGGGCATCCATGGAAAGTCAAGACGCAGGGGGATTTCGGAATATGGTCAGCTGTTGAATGAAAAGCAGAAAATCAGATTCAGTTACGGCTTGCGCGAATCTCAATTAAGAAAGGTATTTGAAACGGCTTCCAGAAATCCGGGCGTTACCGGAGATATGATGATGCAATTATTAGAGAGACGCCTTGATAACGTTGTTTTTAGGCTCGGTTTTGCTCCATCGCGTTCGGTGGCCCGCCAGCTTGTAAGCCACGGTCACATACTGGTTAATAATAAAAAGGTGACCATTCCTTCTTATTTGTTAAGAATAGGAGAAAAAATAGTTATAAGGCCTCAATCTAAAGACAATCCGGTTTTTAAAGATTTAAATATCACTTTGAAAAAGAGCGAGCCGCCGGTTTGGCTGAATATGGATACTGAAAAATATGAAGGCCGCGTAGTGGCGTTGCCTAAAGATTTTGATTTGCCTTTTGACGTCAATATGGTCGTGGATTATTATTCAAAACAATAATTTATCAAATAATTTATAATAATTAATATTAAGCTTGCCGTGATTTGGTTCTCGGCGGGCAAACAAAAATATGGAATTTATTTATTTAAGCGAGTCGGTCAATATTAGAAAAATTTCCGAAGATAATACGGACGGAATTTTTGAAGTAGAGGGACTTTACGGCGGTTATGGATTAACCGTTGGCAACGCTTTAAGAAGGGTTCTTTTGTCATCTCTCCCGGGCGCGGTGATAACGCAAATAAAAGTTAAAGGCATAAATCATGAATTTTCAACTCTCCCGAATATTGTGGAGGATATAGTTGAAATCGGTTTAAATTTGAAGAAGGTGAGATTTAAAATACATACCGATGAAGCCCAAACTCTTACGCTTAAAGTAAAGGGGGAAAAAGAAGTAACGGCTAAAGATATAGAGCTCAACGCGCAGGCGGAGGTTATTACGCCCGATATTCATATAGCTACCTTAACCAGTAAAAACGCCGATTTGGAAATTGAGCTAAAGGTGGAAAAGGGATTAGGCTATGTTCCGGTAGAAGCGCGAAAACTTGAGAAATTGCCCATAGGCACTATTTCGCTGGATGCTTTTTTCTCGCCGGTCACTAGAGTTAATTTTTCCGTGGAAAATATGAGAGTCGGCGACAGGACTGATTATAATAAATTAAGAATTGAGATTAAGACCGACGGCAGGTTAAAGCCGCGAAAGTTAAAAAAACGAAGAAAAAAGAATAATTATGCGTAAATTTGGCAGAAAAAAGGGGCCGAGAAAGGCGTTTATGAAAACTTTGGCTCATAACTTAATAATGAAAGAAAAGATTGAAACCAATGAGGCTCGCGCTAAAGAATTAAGGTCTTTCGTTGAGAAACTTATAACCATAGCCAGAAAAAAAGAGCTTGCCGGTTTAAGAATTTTACTAAGCCGTTTGCCCAAAGACGCCGCCAATAAATTATTTTACGAAATAGGCCCCAGATATAAAGACCGCAGTTCTGGACAGCTAAGGATTATTAAAACCGCCATACGGCACAAGCGCGACGGAGTAAAAATGTCAATTATTGAGTTTGTTTAAAGCTATGGATTACATTATTGACGCTAAAAATAAAAGATTGGGCAGATTAGCTTCGGAGATAGCCATTATTTTACAGGGAAAGAAAACTCCTTTTTATGAACCTCGGCTTGCCGGCGGCGACAATGTGACAGTTAAAAATGTTTCCGAGATCTCGTTTACCGGGTCAAAATTAGACCAAAAAATATATTACAGGCACACGGGTTATATGGGACATTTAAAGGAAAAGAATTTGAAAGAGGCTTTTTCAAAGTCTCCGGCTAAGGTTTTACGATTAGCCGTTATGAGGATGCTTCCAAAAAACTTTTTACGGGCGAAAAGAATTAAGCGGCTTACTATTGAATAAATAATTAGATATGAAAACAAAAAAAGAAGACAAAAAAGAACAGAAAACGGCGCGATATTTTGAAGGCAATGGCAGTCGTAAAACTTCTCATGCCAGAGTCAGGATTAGTCCTAATCCGCCAGTTAGCGAATCGGGAATTTTAATAAATGGAAAAGATTATAAGCAGTATTTTAAGAACCAGAAGTATCAGGAAATTGTTGAGTCGCCGCTGGAGGCAGTAAAAGGAGATGAGGAATTTGGCGTTAGTGTGGTAGTTAGTGGGGGCGGTTTAACGGGTCAGGCTGAAGCGATTCGGCACGGCATAGCGCGCGCGTTAGTTAAATATAATGAGGAATTACGCA
>VMGU01000010.1 GCA_007376745.1 Parcubacteria group bacterium Athens0714_26 | reverse complement strand
CGGTGACAATTAAGTCAACCGGAGAATGAGCCGACACTAAAACGGCTGGCGGGAGCGCTGAAACAACCTGCTTGAATCCTCGAAATCCGGTCAAGTTCTTCAGTGAGTCTTTTGATCTAACTTCTATTCCTCTATCTCTACTTGTCGCACTAACCACATCATATCCTCCACTTTCGCCAACATACATTGCAACATGATCAATATAATTTGGACCATCTGCCAAAGTGAAATCAAAAAACATCACATCGCCAGGCTGAAACTGTGATTCCGTGGTTGTCGCCGTATTATATCTATATTGCCCATCCACGCCTTCAGCTTTTACAAAATTGTTGAAGCGCGATTTAGTCGAATCAAAGCCTCGATTATAAGCCCACATAATGAGGCCTGAACAATCTACCCCAATACCAGTGTCAACAGATTTAATATTTGGATTATAATAATTATAGCCAGTTTTAATTACGTCAGATGACACAAATAAATCTTGATTATAATCCCAACCCTTGCCACCCCATAAATATGGTTGATTAACGAGTTCTTTGGCAAGATCCGCAGCTTTATAGGATAGAGGTATATTCACCTCAAAATCCACATTTCCCGCTGTTCCAAATTCCTGCCAATCCGAAGCGACTCCTTTTTCATCCATTGCTCTCGCCCGCCAATGATAAGAAACAGGAATCAAGCCGTATCTTGTAATAATCGTTTCACTTCCCGACGAGACAAAATCGCTTTCAATTAAGTCTATTTCGTCAAAAGATTGGCCATATTCTTTTAATTCAACTTGTAATTTTACATTGTCGTTGTCAGAATCATTGAGTATTGCCTTGAAAACAACCGTTGATTCAGTGGTTACGGAATTTTCGGCAATGATAATTACGCCGTCTGATTTGTATTGCCCAAGACTGGAAATCGTCGGCGGTTGATTAACGCTGTGTAAAATAAAATAAATATCTTGAACTTTTTCGCCGCTGCCACCGTTAAAATTCCCCGGCTGATAACTATCCGGATTGTTTGAACCGAACAGCGTCAAGCCGCCGCCGTACCAAGAACCAAAATTAACAACCAATGAATAAGAATGCCCTGTTTCAAGTGTCGCCGGTTCTTTTAATTCAAATGTGTAATCGCGTTGAGAATAACCGAACTCGGTTGGCAAGGGCGCTATCCAATAATCAGTAGAATAGTATTTATTTTCGCTCTCGTCCAAAAGATAGACGGAAAAATTACTAACACCACTACTTTCAAGATTAATGCGGGCGTTAACCGTAATTGATTGAACCGTCCCCGATAAATTCGCGCCTAAACTTTGACGATATAATCCCACTTGCTGACAGTTATGAAGATATGAATTAAGCGGACAAGTTAATTCGCTGTCTTTGTATAACTGATAAATCAAAGCGCTCGGGGGCGCTTCAACGACTTGAAAATTAAAAATTCTGCTTGTCTCGGACAGAACACCGGCAACACTATTATAAAGGGCCACGTAATACTGATAGTTTCCTTTTGGTAAAGTAATATTAAAACTATAAGGTACGTCGAAAGCAACATCTATAGGAATATCAAACTCACGAAGGAAAACAGAACCAGAAGATACATCGGTGATAAAAAATTGTATCTTATTAAAATTATCGGCATTATCGTAGGTACCGGCAAAATTGATAATATTAGCGGTAAAAGCTTGAGAAAATGGAACAACGGGCAATACTTGTCCTTCAATAAAATCTAAAATAAAATAGGCATCTTTAACATTAGCATCAGAATACCACTCGCCGCCAGGATAGCTATTAGAATTATTGGAGCCAAATATTTTTAATCCGCTTCCAGACCAAGAGCCAAAACTAACGCCTATTTGATAACGATGAGTTGGGTCAAGAACCGGCTGAGGATTTAATTCAAAAACATAATCCTTTTGAATAAATGGCGTAATTTCTCGTAAATATAAATATTGTCCTGAATAAATATTATTGGCTGTAACATCATAAAGATAAACTAAAAAATCAGCGCTCGTAGTATCTACCGAAGCATTAACGGTAATCGATTTAATTTTTCCCGAAAGACCAGTGCCTAAATCTTGATAATATTGAGATGCGCTACAACCATCATAGTTGTTTATAGGACAAACAAGACTAGTACTTTTGTCCAACTGCTCAATTGTAGCGGCTGAAGCAAAATTAGATATAAAAATGAAAACAAAGACGATACCAGCGGTAATTATAAATTTTATTTTGATTAAATCAAACATATAATTTATTGGCGAGGTTGTTGATTTTGTTTTAATAATTTAACTATTTCTTTTTCGTTCACTAATTTTATTTTCTTTTCGCCCCTCTTTTTAATTTCAATCTTATTTCCTGTTTTTTCGCTGATTACGGCTCGGTACGGAATTCCGATTAAATCCGCGTCGGCGAATTTCTCCCCCGCCGAAATATTTCTTTCGTCGTATAATACTTCAATGCCGGATTTTTGTAAATTATTATAAATTTTCGTTCCGATTTTACCGATTTTATCCTGATTGCGGCCGGATATTTCCAATAAATGAACTTGAAATGGCGCGGTATTTTCCGGCCACAAAATGCCCTTTTCGTCATTATATTGTTCCACAATCGCGCCCATAACCCTGGTGGAGCCAATGCCGTAAGAACCCATTATAACCGGTAACTTTACGCCGTCTTTATTTAAATAAAAAAGATTAAACGCGTCTGAAAATTTTGTGCCGAGCTTAAACACATTGCCCACCTCAATCGCCCTGCCTGATTTGATTTCCCCGCTGCAATTCTTATGCGACGCGGCGTTAAAAATTTCTTTGTTCTGGCTAAAACCGCATTTATCGCAATAATAAATAGTATCTTCACCGGCTGGATTCAACACCTGAAATTCATGGGTAAATTCCTTCGTGAACGCGCCGCCACTGGCCTCGGTAACCAATGCCTCAAACCCCAGCCGTTTAAAAATTTTTTTATAAGCGCTAATGACTTTTTGGTAATAACTGTCTAAATCTTCTTTATTAGCATGAAAACTGTATAAATCCTTCATTAAAAATTCTTTGCCCCGCAGAAGCCCTCCCTGAACTCTTGATTCCGCGCGGAATTTAGTCTGAATCTGATAAACCGATTTAGGCAAATCTTTATATGAATTGATAAAATTTTTGGCGATGGCCGAGATAACCTCCTCATGCGTCCATCCCAAACCGTATTCAAAATCCTCCCTCCTCATTACGCCGGCAGAATTCTCCTTACCGCCAGTCCTATAAATAACGTCAACCCCCCACCTATCGGCTTGCTCCCAATATTTTTTATGGACTAAGGCCGGCATTAATAATTCTTCAGCACCCAACTCATTTATTTCCTCCCGGATAATATTATTTATTTTATTTAAAACTCGTAGACCAAGCGGCAAAAAAGAGTAAACCCCGGCGGAAGATTTATTTATAAACCCGCCCTTAATTAATAATTTGGCGTTTTTAGCCTCTTCTCCTTCAGGATAATTTTTAGCTGTTTTAGTGAATATTTGCGACTGCCTCATAATAATTAATGACTAAACGAATGCCGCTAATGTATAAATAATAAACTATTTTTATAAATCCGCAATTACCGCGGTTAAAACAAATTTACCAAATCCTTAACGGTTACCGCGAGTGCGAGAAGCACAAAAAATGAAAAACCCAGGGTATTGATAATCGCCATTGTTTTCGGGGTAAACGATTTCTTTCTGAAATTTTCTATAATCATAAAAATTGACCACCCACCATCAAGTAAAGGAATGGGCAAAAAATTAAAAACGGCTAAATTCAAAGACAACAACGCCAAAAAACGCAAAAGATTGATAAAACCAAAACTGACTGCCTTAATGCCAATATCCACTATCCCCACGGGTCCGGTTAAGTTACTTAATACTTCACCGCCGGAAAACAACCTGACGGCCAGATTACCGAGTCCAACAAATATCAACCCGATAGTTTTAAAAGTTGTTAAAAATCCTTCAGTGACGCTTTTTACCAAACCTAATTTAGGCGATCCGGTTTCAATCAATAAAATCCCCAAATTACCTTCGCCCTCGGGCACCTTTAATCGCGGCGTTACCTTTATCAGTAAATTCTTATCGCCCCGCTTAACATTTAAAACAATTTGCTTGCCTTTATTGGTATCCAAAAAATCGGTTAATTGTTTAATTTCTTTAAAATCCGAAAAGGTGTCGTTCTTTTGCAAGCCGGCCGTAGCCGCCAGACTGTCGGTTTTAACTTCCTCAATTAAAATTAATTGCGGCTCGCCTACCAAAAAAACCGCCGATATTAAAAACCAGCCTAAAAAAATATTCATCAGTATACCGGCCAACGCCGTTAAAACTCGCTTATAAATATTCTGATGCGAGAAACTACGCGTTATCTGAATTTCAGGTCTTTCCCCAAGATGACTAAAGCCATAAATTTTTACAAAACCGCCGAAAGGAATCCAGTTCAAGCTATAAACCGTTTCGCCTATTTTCTTGCCGAAAATCCTCGGCGGATATCCCAATCCGAACTCCTCTACCAAAACGCCCATTTTTTTTGCCGCCCAAAAATGACCCAGCTCATGAATGATGATGAGGACGGAAAAACTGATTATTACCGCTAAAAAATTTATAAATCCCGGCATTAAATTAACTCAAAATCTCGCGGATTTTGTCGTTTAAAAGCTTATCGGTCTCGACATTAATTTTATCTACTGATTTTTGCACCTCTTCTTTTTTCCTAAAAGCCACGTCCTCTGAAAACAACTTGTTTTCTTCCGCTGTCTTGATTTCTTTATTGACATCATCTCTAATCCCTCTAATTCTTATTTTTACATCCTCAGTCATTTTTTTGGCGACTTTTTCCAATTCCTTTTTTCTCTCATCGGTAAGCGACGGTAAATTAATCCTTATTAAGTTGCCTTCAATATTGGCAGTCACTTTCAAATTTGATGTTTCAATCGCTTTTGCCACCACATTAACCGCGTTTTTATCCCAAACGCTTATAACGATTTCCCTGGGCGGATTAATCGAGATGGAACCGAGCGCTTTTATAGGAAGCTGCTGCTCAAAATAATCAACTTTTATGTCTTCCACCATCCGCGGCGAAGGACGGCTGCCCCTGACCGACTGAAATTCGGTTTTAAGCGACTCCAATAAACTTCTTAATTTAAATTCTAAATCCTTAATTTCCATAATTATAAATTTAATTTACAAACCGACGGCAAAAAATATATTATGATGGCCGTAAAAATAATCATTATTATTATAAAAAAAGCTTTATTCATATTTATATTATTGCTTCAATCTGAAGCCTTTTATTCGTATTATAACTCTTTATCAAAAATAATCTATTTAAAGCCGATTTCAGAAGATTTAAATTTTTAACCGGGTCTTTACGCAATCTTATGATTAAAAATTCCATAAAATAATCCAGAAGCCGTGGATTTTCTTTTTGGGCTTCAACTAAATCTTTAATGGTTTTGGAACGGGCGGCGGTTGACGATTTTAAGAATTTTTCCGCCATTTCCTGCATCTGCTCCATCAGTGGATTATTTAACAATTCCACTGCCCGGCCTATCCTGCCGTAAGAATTCTCCGCCAAAACTTTTGCCTCTTGCTTGTTTATTTTATATTCATCCGCCAAAAATTTCATCAAATCTTCCTCGCTGGCGCGACCGAAATATATTTTCTGAAACCTTGATAAAAGTGGCGGAAGCAGCTCATCTAATTGATTAACTACCAAAATTATTAAAGCTTTTGAAGTGGGTTCTTCGGAAATTTTAAGAATGGCATTTTGGGCTTGCGGCGTTAATTCTCCGGCATTATCTATAATTATGGTTTTTTTTAAAGAAATTATCGGTTTTTGCTGCAAAAACGCCTTCAGTTCCCGCATAGAATCTATGCCTCCCTGACTCAAGCCTTCCCTCGACGAACTCTTTAAAGAATCTGACCTTGCGGCGGCGTCAACTGTCATAACGTCCGATAAAAGACGCTTGGATATTTCAAACTCGCCGTTTTCCAAAAAATTAGCCATGCTTTTGGCAAAAGTAAATTTGCCTATTTGCGGGTCGCCAAAAAAAATATAGCCCTGGGCCAATTTATTGGCTTTTACCAATTCTTTAAAATCTTTAACCAAAAGTAAATTGCCGGCGAACATACGCGATTATTAATTTTAATTTATCCGATTACTTATCGTTTATTTAAAAGAATGCGCTTATAAACGTCCAAATGATTTAAAATCAAACCGGCGCCTTTGGCCACGCAAAACAAAGGCTCTTCCGCCACATAAGTTTCCACGCCTATCATTCTCTTAAAAAACTCACCGATATATCGAAGTTGCGCTCCTCCGCCCGAAATAATTATTCCTTTCTCCATAATATCAGCCACCAGCTCCGCCGGAGTTTCATTAAAAACACTCTGGACTGATGAAGCTATATCTATAAGAAGCGGGTTTAAAGCCTCGGCAATCTCGTTTGAATTGATAGTAATATCTTTTGGAAGCCCTGAAACCACGTCACGCCCCCGGAGCTGAAACTCTAATTTTTCTTTTGACGGAATGGCCGAACCTATTTCTATTTTCACAGCTTCGGCAGTCTGCTCCCCGATGACCAAAGAATATGTCTTTTTTATGTAGTCCATTATAGTCTGGTCAAATTTATTACCGGCAATACGCAAGCTGGACCACGAAACAATTCCGCCTAGCGACACAACCGCTACTTCAGCTGTACCGCCGCCTATATTTATAATCATATTCCCAGAATGATTGTTTATCGGGATGTCCGCGCCGAGCGCCGCAAGAATCGGTTCCTTAACTACATAAGCCTCCTTCGCGCCGGCTTCCCTGGCGGCGTTTATCACCGCTCTTCTTTCAGTCTGTGTTATGCCCGCGGGCACGGAAATAACTACATCCGGTTTAAAAAAATTAGGATGATTGGCTTTAGAAATAAAATATTTAAGCATAGCCTTGGTAATGTAATAATCGGCAATAACTCCGTCCTTAAGAGGCCTATAAGCAATAATATCAGCTGGCGTGCGACCTATCATATCTTTTGCTTCCCTGCCCACCGCCAAGACGCCATTATCTGGCAAACTCAACGCGACTATGGTCGGTTCATTAATAATAAATCCCTTACCTGGGACAAAAACAATGGTATTCGTGGTTCCAAGGTCAATGCCTATTTTTTTAGCAAACATAATAAAAATAAAACATTTAATAAACCGCTAATTTTCTCTTTCGATAAGAGCACCTAATTTTTTAAGCCGCTCGTCCAACTTCTCATATCCCCTGTCAATTTGTTCTATGTTGCCGATAATACTCTGGCCTTTGGCCGCGAGAGCGGCAATTACCAATGTTGCGCCGGCTCTCAAATCCAGACTCTCAATCTCGGCTCCCCCTAACACGGTTGGGCCGTTAATTATGGCCCGATGCGCGTCTAAAATCACCGCGTCCGCCCCCATCTTTTTTAATTCATTAATGTATTTTAGTCTACCTTCATAGAGTATGTCAAAAATCAACGAACTTCCTTGAGCTTGAGTGGCCAAAACGCCAAAGGGCGCCTGTAAATCCGTGGGTAAACCTGGATAAGGCAAAGTCTGAACTTTCGCCGATTTTAAAACAGAAGCCGAACCGTCAACAAATAAATCGCCGCCTTCAATTTTAAAAACGGCTCCGAATTCTTTTAATTTTTGAAGCGGCGCGTCTAAAAAATCGGCATTAACTCCCTTAATTAAAATTCTGCTTTTAGTCGCCGCGGCTAAAATGGCAAAAGTCCCCGCCTCAATAGGGTCATTGATAATTTGATAACGCGCTTCGCCGTCAAAGTCTACGGAACTTTTATTAATAGTAATATGATGAGTCCCTAATCCTTCAATCCTCATGCCCATCTTTTTTAAAAAATTACCGAGGTCTTCAACATGCGGCTCGCATGCCGCCAATTTTATTTCTAACGGATATTTTGAGGCCAACATTAATAAATTCTCGGTGGCCGTAACGCTGAATTCTTTTAAAATTATTTTTTTATTTTCGGGTTTATTAAGAGAAATATTGTAAATACCGACACTCTCGTCAAAATCCACTTCGGCGCCAATTGATTTAAAAGACTCAAGATGCGCGTCCAGCGGCCGTCCGCCTAAGTGGCATCCGCCCGGAACAGAAAGCTTGATTTTCCCAAACCTTGCCAAAATCGGTCCCACCAGTAAAATTGACGACCGTATTTTTCTTACTAGATGCTGATTCAATAACTCCGGGTTAAAATCGTCATTTTTGATTTCAATAGTATGGTCGCCAGTCCACTTCTGCTTTGACCCACAGCCTTCCAGAATTTCAAGCATAGTAAACACATCGCCTATCCGAGGAATATTTTCCAGCACACAAGTTCCCCTGCTTAAAATGGTCGCCGCTATAATGGGAGTGGCCGCGTTTTTACAGCCTTCAATTTTTATTTCTCCGCCCAGTCTCCTACCGCCATTGATAATAAAACGCATATAATAATATAATAACCCATTAACCTAATTTATGACCATCAGAACGCGCAAAACAATTTTTTACATTCTAATCGTATTCTTTTTTGTTATAGGCTCAATCCTTCTCTTGTATTCCAATGGGTGGCAATTTGATTTTAAAAATTTTAAATTTTACCAGTCCGGAGCCATAGAAATCGGCGGCCAGCCAGAAAATTCATTAATCAAAATCAAAGAAAATAATTATAAAATAAATTCCCAGTCCCGTAAAAACGGCATTTTAATACCCGGTCTTTTTCCCCAAACTTATACCGTTACAATCGAAAAAGACGGCTATAATAGCTGGATAAAAAATCTTGTTGTTAAACCGTCGCTAATCACTAAAACCTATCCCCTGATTTTAATCCCTAAAAATCTTAATAATATCAAACCCTTTATGCAAGATATCAAAAGTTTTTGGGCTGGTCCGAAATATAACGTCTGGCAAAACCAAGACGAAAAACTGATTATAAACGGCCAAAATTCCAGCGGCAGCGTGTTTATTGATTGGTTTTATGACGACGCCACCGCTCTGACTTCCGATAAAGCGGGAAAAAACTATTTTGCTATCCAAGCGACCCAAAATAATTTGGCTACCAATCTTAGTCTGCTCTTTAATAATCTTAAAGATAAAAAATCCATCATAGACACCGACTCTTACCCCAAAATTCAGCCCTACCCTTTTGACGACAACAAAGCAATTATAATTTCAAAAAACAAACTTTATATTCTTGATTTTTTAAGATTTGACCTTGAAATAATCCCGCAAAATCCGGCGTGGTTTGCGGCAGTTAAAAATAATAATCTGTTTTTAATCAGAAAATCCGGTTTTTTTTCTTATAACTTAACCCTAAAAAACGAAAAATTGATTACTGACGCGATAACCAGTATGCCTAGTGCGATAAAAGTATCCACGGATGGCGGGAATGCTGCTTTAGTGACCAACGGTAAATTAATAATAATCAATATATCCACGGGCTTAACAAAAGAAATTTCGGCTTCCGTTAAACAATTCAGTTTTTCCCCAGACAGCGAAAAATTGGCATACGTTGAAAATAACGGGCGGATTAAAGTTTTATTTCTTAAAGACCAGCTTGATTATTCAAATAAAAAAGCCGGCGATACCGCCGACTTGTCCGCCGAAGTCTTGGCGCAGGCGGGCTTGTCCACCGCAATCCCTGTGGAAACGGATTTGATTTCCTGGCACAAAAATTCCGCCTATCTGTTTATTAAATATCCGGACAAATTATCTTTATTAGAAATAGATGACAGAACCCCCGTAAACGAACAATTTATTAACGATAAAATTGATAATTATTCTTACGACTTAACGACTAATTTATTTTATTATCTTGAGTCTAATAATTTATACAAATTACCGCTGGAATAAATAAGTTTTAAAAACAACCCCGGAATTCGGGGTTGTTTAATATTATATACTTTAGCGTTTAGCCCACTGCGGAGCCCTTCGCGCTTTTTTAAGCCCATATTTCTTTCTCTCAACCATTCGCGCGTCGCGCGTCATATAGCCGAATTTCCTAAGTTTCTTGCGTAATTCCTCATTATATTTAACTAACGCGCGCGCTATGCCGTGCCGAATTGCTTCA
>VMGU01000009.1 GCA_007376745.1 Parcubacteria group bacterium Athens0714_26 | reverse complement strand
CCGATATTGAAAAAATAAATACTGTGCGTAAGCATCTTTCTTTGGCTCGCGGCGGCTTTTTGGCGAAGTATATTTATCCGGCTAAGGCGGTGTCTCTTATATTTTCCGACGTGCCAGGTCACTCAATTGAATTTGTCGCTTCGGGTCCTACTACAAAAGACACGACGACTATTTCTGACGCTCGAGAAGTGTTATGGAAATACAATACGTTAAAAGATTTGAATATTTCTAATCTTGATTTAATTGAGACGCCTAAACATAATAAATATTTTAAAAATATTGATAATATTTTAGTTGTTTCAAATGAAGTCGCTTTACGCGCGATGGCGGACAAAGCGTTAAAACTGGGTTTTCAGGCTGAAATTATCACTAATAATTTTTCCGGAGAAGCTCGTAATTTAGGTAAGGAGTTTGTAAGTAAGCTTGAGGAAAAAAATCCTAAAACAGTATTATTGTACGGCGGAGAGAGTACGGTAACGGTACGTGGCGACGGCAAGGGGGGGCGCAATCAGGAGCTGGCGCTTTCGGCCTTGAGATATATTAAAGATAATCAGTTGTTGGTATCAGTGGCGTCTGACGGCAGGGATAACTGCGAGCTCGCCGGAGCTATTTGTGATATAATATCAAGAATCAAAGTTAAAAATTTAGGTTTAAGCGTTGAAAAGTATTTGGAAAATAATGATTCGTATGGTTTTTTTGTTAAAACCGGCGATTATTTATTGACCGGCGACACCGGCTCTAATGTTTCTGATTTAATTATTGCTATAAAAAATGGATAAAAAACAAGATTTTATTATTTGGTTCAAAGACATAACCATAGATGATATTTCAATTGTTGGAGGTAAGAATGGCGGACTTGGGGAAATGTATTCTTTTTTGACGCCGCTTGGCGTGAATGTGCCGAATGGGTTTGCGATTACAGCCGCGGCGTACCGGTATTTTTTGGATAAAGCCGGGTTAAAAGATAAAATTAAAAATATATTAATCGGCCTTAACACGCGCGACCTTAAAAATTTACAAAAGAAAGGCAAGGCAATCAGGCAGGCGATTTTAAAGGCGGAGCTTCCGGAAGATTTGCAAAAAGAGATTTTAAAATCATATAAAGAACTTAGTGATTTTTACGGCGGCGAAAATGTGGACGTGGCGGTGCGCACTTCGGCTACAGCCGAAGATTTAGCTGAAGCTTCTTTTGCCGGAGCAGGAGAGACTTATCTTAATGTACGCGGGCCGCAGCAGATTCTCGCGGCTGTTAGAAAATGCATATCATCGCTTTTTACCGATCGTTCGATTTCTTATCGCGAGGAGCAGGGATTTGATCATATAAAAGTGGCTTTGTCCGTCGGAGTTCAAAAAATGGTGCGTTCGGATTTGGGTTCCAGCGGGGTTATTTTTACTCTGGATACGGAGTCCGGATTTGATAAAGTTATTGTTATCAACAGCATTTATGGCTTAGGTGAAATGATAGTGAAAGGACGGGTTATTCCGGATGAATTTATAGTATTCAAGCCGACTTTGGAGCAGGGGTTTAAGTCTATTATTGCTCAGGATTTAGGCGTGAAAAATAAAAAAATGATTTATGCAGAAGAAGGGACAAAAGTGGTCAACGTTGATAAAAATGACAGAGAAAAGTTTTCTTTGACTAAAGAAGAAGTTTTAAAATACGCGGACTGGGCTTTAAAAGTTGAAAAGCATTTTTCCAAAAAGAAAGGAAAATATCAGGCTATGGATCTTGAGTGGGCAAAAGACGGTAAAACGGGCGAATTATTTATAGTCCAGGCAAGGCCGGAAACAGTTTATTCTTTAAAAAATAAAAATATTTATCAGGATTTCAGGCTAGAGAAAACCGGAAAATTGTTGCTTTCGGGTATCGCGGTTGGCAAGAAAATTGGCTCGGGGAAAGTTAATGTGATTAAAAGCACTAAGAATATAGGGAATTTTAAGAAGAATGAAGTTTTGGTTACAAAAATAACCGACCCGGATTGGGAACCGATTATGAAAATCGCTTCGGCGATTGTCACGGATGAAGGCGGGCGCACCAGCCACGCGGCAATCGTGTCGCGCGAGCTCGGCATACCCTGTATTGTCGGCACGGAAAAAGCTACTAAGATTCTAAAGAATGGGATGGAGGTGACAATTGATTGCGCTTCCAGCGAAGTCGGGCGCGTTTATGAAGGAATATTGCCGTTTGAAATTAAGGAACATAAGCTGGATGAAATTCCGAAAACCAAAACAAAAATAATGGTAAATATCGGTTCTCCGGATGAAGCGTTTAAAAACAGCTATTTGCCTGTTTCCGGCGTTGGCCTGGGAAGATTGGAGTTTATCATAGCTTCACATATTAAAATTCATCCGAACGCGTTGATTGATTATCCGAAATTAAAAAAGTCTCCAAAAGCCGCCAAGGTTGTTAGGCAGATAGATGCGTTGACTTCCGGATATAAAAATAAAGAAGATTTTTATATTGACGAGTTGGCCGAGGGCATAGCTAAAATCGGCGCGGCTTTCTGGCCTAACGAGGTTGTTATCCGTTTTTCTGATTTTAAAACCAATGAATATAGCAAATTAATCGGAGGCGATTTATACGAGCCGGCGGAGGAAAACCCCATGCTTGGGTGGCGCGGGGCGTCGCGTTACTACGACCCTAAGTTTAAAAAAGCTTTCGGCCTTGAGTGCGCGGCTTTTAAGAAAGTCAGAGAAGTTATGGGGCTTAAAAATACCGTGCCTATGATTCCTTTTTGCAGGACGCCCGAGGAAGGAAGGCGGGTGGTGGAAATAATGGAAACTCACGGGCTGGATAGAAAAAAGGATAAAGAATTGAAAATTTATGTGATGTGCGAGATACCTTCGAATATATTGCTTGCCGACGAGTTTTTGGATATTTTTGACGGGATGTCTATCGGCTCCAATGACTTAACGCAATTGGTTTTGGGGCTGGACAGGGATTCGGGAATCGTGACCCATATTGCTAATGAAAATAACCCGGCGGTGAAAAAAATGATTGCCGAGATAATCGCGAAGTGCAAAGAAAAAGGAAAATACATCGGCATTTGCGGACAGGCGCCGTCGGATTACCCGGAATTCGCTGAGTTTTTGGTGGAAAAAGGAATCAGTAGTATGTCTTTGAATCCGGATACGGTGATTAAGAATATTTTAAGGATTGCGAAAAAAGAGAAAGAGATAATTTATGAAGAAAGAAAATAATTATGCTTATATAGATAGTCAGAATTTAAATCTTGGAATTCAAAGTTTGGGCTGGAAATTAGATTTTTATAGATTTCGCAGATATTTAAAAGAAAAATACAATGTAACGACCGCTTATGTTTTTATTGGTTATATTCCACAAAATAAGGAATTGTACTCATCGCTTCAAAAGAATGGTTATGTGTTGATGTTTAAACCGGTTTTGCCAGATAAAGACGGTAAACATAAGGGTAATGTGGATGCTGATTTGGTTTTGCAGACAATGATTGATTATAACAATAATAATTATGATAAAGCTGTGATTATTACGAGTGACGGAGATTTTTATTCGTTAGTTTCGTACCTTTACGAGAATAAAAAACTTAAGTTGGTGATGAGCCCATATTTTGATACTTGTTCAACATTATTAAAGAAATCTGCAAAAGAAAAGCTTATTTATATGAATAATTTAAAGGATAAATTAGAGTATAAAAGAAAAAACACCGCTTAAAGACGAAACTTTAAGAGGTGCTTTTTCATGTGAATTCGATATAATGATAACAAATGCTTTACAGATGTCAAATATAGTAATTATTAACATATATGAAAATAAGTTTTTTTGAATTAGAGGGATGGGAGGGGGAGGTGATTAAGCAAAATTTTTCCAGTGATGAAATTTATTTAAATAACGACAAGCTTAATGCGTCTTCTTTGCCGGATAAAAAAGACGCCGAGATTATTTCCATATTTGTTAATTCCAGAATAGACAAAGCCGTTTTAGATAATTTTCCGAATTTAAAATTTATTACGACGCGTTCTACCGGCTATGACCATATTGATTTGAAAGCTTGCGCGGAAAAAGGCGTGGTAGTGGGATTTGTGCCCGGGTATGGCAACAATACCGTGGCGGAGTGGGCGTTTGGATTGATTTTGAATTTAACTCGAAAGATGTATAAGGCGATTGACCAGATAAAAGAAACCGAGTCTTTTGATTTAAACGGGCTTAGGGGTATTGATTTAAAAGGCAGGACTATCGGTGTGATTGGCACAGGCAGAATCGGCAAGGAAGCCATAATAATTGCCAAGGGGTTTGGTATGAATGTTGTGGCGTATGACCCGTTTCCGGACGCGGAGTTCCAAAAAGAAGTTAATTTTCAATATGTTGCTTTTGAAGATTTATTAAAAAATTCCGACATAATAACTATTCATATTCCATATAATGAAAAAACGCGTCATCTTATTAATAAGGAAAATATTGGTTTGATTAAAAAAGGCGCTTATTTGATAAACACCGCACGCGGCGGATTGGTGGAAACTGAAGCGTTAGTTGATGCTTTGAATAAAGGTATTTTAGCCGGTTGCGGGCTGGATGTTCTGGAAGAAGAGGGTGAGATAAAAGATGAAATGAGTTTTATGGCGCAAAACACCGGCAGGCCGGAAGAATTTAAGAATATGATTTATAATCACGTTTTAATGAAAATGCCGAATGTCCTTATAACGCCACATAACGCTTTTAATTCGCAGGAGGCGTTTGAGAGGATTTTAAATACGACATTTGAGAATATTAAAGGATTTATCGGCAATAATTTGAATCCGAAAAATATTACTAAATAAGTTTGTTTATATCATTAAATTATTTTTTCAAACAACCCGGCTTCAAAATTTTAAAATCATAGTCGTTTTATTTCACGGAAAATTTATAACTCCTCATTTCATTCGTCAAACAAATAAATTTTCCTATAAAACTCCTTAATTTTATAAATTTTTCAGCGTTAATAAATTAATAGTATTAATATGAAAATTCAAGATATAATCGTAAAACTAATTTTTGATTCGCGGGGAGAGGAAACCATTGAAGTTGAGTTACAAGATGAAAATAGTGACTTATTTCGTGCGCAGATTCCGTCAGGCAAGAGCCGCGGGAAAAACGAAGCGGCTGTTTTGGGATATGACGCCGCGCAAAAAGTTGTCGCGAGTATTTTAAATAAAAAAATTATCGGTCCTGATTTTAATTACGTTAGGGAGCTGGATAATTTTTTAATCAGCCTTGATAACACGAAAAATAAAAGCAAAATAGGCGGTAATCTGATGTTGGGTATTTCAATCGCTTTTTCCAGAATGATGGCGTTTATGTGCGGCAAAGAGCTATGGGAGTTTTTAAGCGATGAATTTTTCGGCGGCCGAGCATCCAGCGAATCTGAAAAACCTTTAATTTTTTCCAATTTAATCAATGGCGGAGAACATGCCAATAATAATCTGGATATTCAGGAATATATGGTGGTTGTAGGGGGGGGAAAGCCAATATCCCTACGCGTTAAAAAACTGATAAGTTTTTATAAAAAATTAGGTGATATTTTAAAAGCCAAAAATAAGTTAAAAAATATAGTTATCGGCGACGAGGGGGGCTACGCGATTGATTTTAAAGATAATTTTGAGCCGATAAAAATTTTAGAAGATTTAATTTATAAACAAGGTTTTAAAAAGGAATTTTCTCTGGGGCTCGATGTTGCCGCTAACAGCTTTTACGGTAAGGGTGGCTATTCTTTTGGCGGCCGTAAAGTTAATACCAAAGAACTGGGGAAAATTTATTCGGGTTATTTTAAAAAATCAAAACTTTTACATTCAATTGAGGACCCTTTTGCCGAGACGGATGAGGACGGATTTAAAAAATTAAAAAATTCAAAAGCGGATAGAATTGTTGTCGGTGACGACTTAACCGTTACCAGCCCGTTTTTAATTGAAAAATACGCGAAAGCCGGGCTTATAAGCGGCGTGATTATAAAGCCGAACCAGATAGGAACAGTTACAGAATCTTGCGAGGCAATGCTGGCCGCGAAAGAAAATAAAATAAAAACAATAGTTTCTCACAGGTCAGGAGAAACCAAAGACAATTTTATTATTCATTTAGCCAAAGCGGGCGGAGCATACGGAGTAAAAATCGGCGCGCCGGTGCGTGAAAGGATATTAAAGTTTGATGAGTTAATCCGTATTTATGATTAGTTTTAAATCACAAATTTTTTATGGATAAAAAAGTAGTTATAATCGGCGCCGGGGAAATAGGAACCGCAATCGCTAAAAGTTTGAAGGATGTTAATACGGCGGATATTTTTTTGTGGGATAAGGATACCTTAAAAGTTCCGGAGCAAAAACCGCTTTCTGAAATAGTGCCGCAGGCCGACTTTGTATTTTTTTGCGTGCCTTCCTGGATAATGAGAGTAGCTGTGGCGGAAGTATCTCAATATTTAATCCCCAAAGCAATTATTATTTCTTTAGCCAAAGGCATTGAGGTAGAAACTTTAAAAACAATGAACGAAGTGTTAGGGGAGGCTTTGCCGAAGGGCCAAAAATTCGCGCTTTTAAGTGGACCTATGATAGCCGAGGAGCTGGTGGCGGGAGCACGGGGTTTTGGAGTGGTCGCGACTGCCAGTGAAGAAGTATATTCATCAATAAATAATCTTTTTAAAAATACAAATATTTTTACGGAGTACTCTGCCGATATCAGGGGTGTCGCATTATCGGCGGTACTAAAAAATGTTTATGCCGTGAGTCTGGGCATAGCCGACGGGCTTAAATGGAGCGGTAACGCGAAAAGCTGGCTTGCCGCTAAAGCCATAAAAGAAATGTCGGAAATATCCGAAATTTTAGGAGGCACAAAAGAAACGATTTTAGGCACGGCGGGACTCGGGGATTTGCTCGCGACCGGCTTTAGCGAGCATTCGCGCAATCATCAGATTGGCGACGAACTGGTTAAGACCGGGAAAATTTTATTAAAAGGCGAGGGTGTGGCGTCTTTAAATTCCGTTTTAAAATTACTCGGAGAAAAATCAAAAGATTTTGTATTACTAAGTGCTTTAGCGGGTATAATAATAAACGGCGAAGATGCCAAATCGGCTTTAGAAAAATTGCGGTAAGGGTATTGTAATTAAAATATATGGGCCTCATTCGAAAACCGCCTTTTACGGGCGGTTTTTTTATTTGTTTTACCGAACTGTTTTTGGCTGGATTTTATGGTTATTTTATGATACAATTAAATTACTTAAGAATATGCGAATTTAGGTTTATTTTTAGATTAAAAAGCAAGTCGCTTTTTTAATTTTGGTTAATTTACGAAGCGAAAAATGGCAAAAGAAGAAAAAAATCAAAATTCAAATAACGGGGGATCTTACACCGCCAAAGATATTTATGTTTTAGAGGGCCTTGAGCCGGTGAGGAAGCGTCCGGGTATGTATATCGGCACGACCGACGTGGTGGGTCTTCATCATCTTATCTGGGAAGTTGTGGACAATTCAATCGACGAGGCCATGGCTGGCTACGCTAAGAATATCCGCGTGGAAATTTTTCCCAATAACAGGATAGTGGTGACTGACGACGGGAGAGGTATTCCGGTGGAAACTCACAAGCAAACAAAAAAATCCGCCCTTGAAACGGTAATGACTACATTGCACGCTGGCGGAAAATTCGGCGGTGATTCTTACAAAGTTTCGGGTGGCTTGCACGGCGTAGGCGTGTCCGTGGTATGCGCTTTATCTAAGTGGATGAGGGCGGAAGTTTGCCGTGATGGCGGGCTGTATGTTCAGGAATATGAACGCGGAAAACCCAAGTTTAAAGTTAAGAAAATCGGCGCCTGCAAACAAACCGGCACCAAAGTTATTTTTGACCCGGATCCGGAAATTTTCAAAATAATTGATTTTGACAGAAAAAAAATATTTGACCATTTGCGCCAGCAGGCTTTTCTTACCAAGGGCGTAAAAATTGAAATTATAGATTTAAGGGATAAATTTGTTTTTTATCACGGTTTTTATTTTGACGGCGGACTTTTGTCGTTTGTTAAATATTTGGGCGAATCCGAGAAGCCGCTCCAGGAACAGATGTTTTACGTCCATAAAAATTATGAAAACGTTGATGCGGAAGTTGCTTTTACGTTTACCGACGAACTGGAAATAGAGGAGTTGAGTTTTGCAAACAATATTTATACTCCCGACGGGGGCATGCATATAACCGGATTCCGTTCGGCTTTAACCAGGAGTTTGAACGACTATGCTAAAAAAGAAGGTTATATAAAAAATACTGATGACAATTTAACTGGCGACGACGTGCGGGAGGGCCTCGTGGTGGTTGTTTCGGTAAGGCTAAGGGACCCGCAGTTTGAGGGTCAGACCAAAGCGAGACTTGGTAGCGCCGAAGCGAGGACGGCCGTAGAAACGGTTGTGGGCGACGCTTTAAAAGATTTTCTTGAAAGATATTCTTCGGACGCGCGCAAGATTATTGAGAAATGTCTTTTGACGTTAAAGGCCCGTAAGGCCGCCAAGGCCGCGCGCGACACCGTGCTTAGGAAAGGCGTTCTTGAGGGATTAACTTTGCCCGGAAAGCTGGCGGATTGCAGTTCTAAAGACCCCGCCGAATCAGAGCTTTTTGTTGTAGAGGGAGACAGCGCCGGCGGCAGCGCCAAACAGGGCAGGGATAGACGTACTCAAGCGATTTTGCCGCTCAAGGGAAAAATTTTAAATGTTGAAAAATCCCGAATTGATAAAATGCTTATTAATAAAGAGATTAAAGCCTTGGTGGTGGCTATGGGCACGGCCATTGCCGAATCATTTGATATCTCTAAATTGCGTTACCATAAAATTGTTTTGATGACCGATGCGGATGTTGACGGCTCGCATATTCGTACTTTGCTTTTGACTCTTTTTTACCGCTATTTCCCGCAGGTGATAGAGGGGGGTTATCTTTACATCGCGCAGCCGCCGCTTTATAAATTACAGAAAGGGAAAGAGGGCAGATATATTTATAATGACGCGGAAAAAGACAAGGCGGTTAAAGAGATGTCAAAAAGCGAAGGCGACAAAATAAACATTCAGAGGTATAAGGGTCTTGGCGAGATGAATCCCGAGCAGCTTTGGGAGACTACGATGGACCCTGGAAACAGAATTCTGAAAAAAGTATCCATTAACGACTCGGTTGCAACCGATAAGCTATTTGATATTTTAATGGGTGAGGAAGTTGGCCCTCGCAAAAATTTTATACAGGCACACGCGTTATCCGTTAAAAATCTTGACATTTAATTAAATAATTTTTATAATAATAGCTAAATTATGATATCCAAGATAAAATCGTTTTTTCAGGAATCAATACAGGAGCTCAAAAGAGTTGATTGGCCCACCCGGCAAGAAACAACTAGATTAACTATCATCGTTATTATAATCTCCCTTGCGGTAGCTATTTTTCTTGGCGCATTGGATTTTGCTTTTACCAGATTATTACAATTGTTTTTAAAGTAAATTAGGATTATGGACCAGAAAGACCAAAAGAAAAAAATAGAAGTAAAGGAAAGGCATTGGTATGCGGTTCATACTTATTCGGGATACGAAGACGCAGTAGCGCGCTATTTAAATCAGAGAGTTGATTCCTTGTCTATGAATGACAAGATTTTTAATGTTTTGGTTCCCAAAGAAACCAAGGTTAAAATAAAAAATGGTAAACGCAAAATAGTTGAGGAAAAAATTTACCCGGGTTATGTGTTGGTGGATATGATTTTAACGGAGGATTCGTGGTATGTAGTCAGAAATACTCCGCGGGTAACTGGTTTTGTCGGTCCGGATTCTACTACGCCCGTGCCATTATCCAAGGAAGAGATAGATATGCTGATGGCCAGGATGGGGAATAAAGAAACAAAATTCAAAATAGACATAAAGGCGGGCGATATGGTAAAGATTACGGATGGGCCGTTTAAGGATTATGACGCAAAAGTGGCTGAAGTGGATGAAGAAAAAGGAAAGATAAAAGTGTTGGTTCCCATATTTGGTCGTGACACGCAAGTGGAGCTGGATTCTTTGCAGATACAGAAGATGTAGGGAGTAATTGCGAATATCGCGAATAACCGTGAATAATGCGAATAAAAAAAGATAAATCTGATATTAGGGTGATTGCGAATCTGTTGGTAGGTAGGATAGGTATTGTTAATTTATGATTAAATAATGCGAATAATTTCAAAATTTTACAAAATTAGCGTTATTTGCTATAATTTGCGTTATTAGAGAATACTCCTATGGCTAAATCAATTAAAATAACATTAAAACTTCAGCTTGAGGCGGGTAAGGCAAATCCGGCGCCTCCGGTTGGCACCGCGCTGGGACCGCACGGAGTCAATATTCAGGATTTCTGCAAGAAATTTAATGACGCCACTAAGGATATGATTGGCGACGTGGTGCCGGCAGTCATTACTATTTACGAGGATAGGAGCTTTGATTTTATACTTAAGACGCCTCCGGCTTCGGCGCTTCTTAAAAAAGCCGCGGGGATAGAAAAGGGTTCCGCGGAAGCTTTAAAAACAAAAGTTGGTAAAGTTACACGAGAAGATATCAGGAAAATTGCCGAGAAGAAAATGCCTGATTTGAATGCTTATGATTTAGACGCCGCGGAGAAAATTATCGCCGGCACGGCTCGGAATATGGGAATAGAGATTATTGAATAGAATTTATTGCACCGGTGTTTTAAAAATATTATCCGCGTCGTAATTATACGTGCCGTTTTGGCTCATAACTTCATAGTGATACAGGGTATTGGGTTGGAGATTTTTGATTATGACTTGATGATTTTTAACTTTTGTTGAATCTTCTAATTCCTTATTATATTGTCTAGTTAAACCGTATTTTATTTTTGTCGTTGCTTTATGGTTTGTATTCCAGTTTATCACCACTTCGGTAGGAGATATCGGCATAGCTTTAACGTTTGAGATTTTAGTAGCTTGGAAATACCCCACAACATAATCAATGAAATAGTTATTAGTTTTTTCTGCCAGTGAGTTGAATTGGTTGGAGATAACATCCACTATTCTGCTCGGTGTTTC
>VMGU01000068.1 GCA_007376745.1 Parcubacteria group bacterium Athens0714_26 | reverse complement strand
AATTCTCGTTTATGCTTAAAAAAATAAAAATTGCCCATATTGCTTCTGAAGTCGCTCCGTATTCTAAAACGGGTGGTTTAGGCGATGTCAGTCGCAGCTTGCCTAAGGCTTTGCGCCGTTTAGGGCACGAGGTCATAATTATCACCCCTCTTTACGGCCGACTGATTGATAAGAAGGATAATAAATTAACTTTAATTTTTTCCGATATAGAACTCCGACTGAATTCCCAGGAAAGAATTAAGGTTAACTATTGGCGCGGTTATTTAATGGAAGGTTTGCCGGTTTATTTTGTAGAATGTAAAAAATATTTTTCTAAGCATCAGCGTCTTTACGGGTCTACTCGGGAGAATGCCAGATTTCTAGTATTTAATGTAGCGGCTTTAAAACTTTTGTCGTTATTAAAATTTTCCGCCGATATTATCCATTGCCATGATTGGCAGACCGGGCTTATTCCATATTATTTAAAGACAGATTTTCGCTATTCTAAGACTCTTAAAAAGGCTAAGACTATTTTTACTATTCATAATCTTATTTTTCAGCTGGGTCATAACTGGTGGGAGATTGCTCCGGAAAATAAAGATTATGGCCGGGGGCGCCTGCCGCATTTAGATGATCCAAAATTGGAATATATTAATTTTGCCAAGCGGGCCGTTTTATCCGCGGATTTTATTAATACGGTCAGTGAACAATATCGGGAAGAAATAATGACTAAAAAATTCGGGCAGAATCTGCATCGCATTTTGCAGAACCGCTCTGATCGTTTGATCGGTATTATTAACGGGATTGATTATAATACTTATAATCCGGAGAAGGATAAAGCTGTTCATAAGCGCTATTCTTTTAATACGGCGTCTTTTAAGGTGGACAATAAAAATTATTTGCAGAAAACTTTTAGTCTGCCGATTGATAAGAATATACCGATTTTCTGTACTACTTCGCGGGTTACTTTTCAGAAAGGGTTTGAACTGTTAATTAAAATTTTCCCTCAGCTGTTCCGCCTGGAAGCGCAATTCATTATAATTGGTTCGGGAGATAAAAAATATATTAAAGAATTACAGAAACTCAGCCGCCGTTACCCGAATAAATTAGTAGTTATTCCTAGTCATGAAGCCAATCAGAAATATGAAACCCTGGTTTATGCTGGTTCGGATTTTTTCTTACTGCCGTCTAATCATGAGCCCTGCGGCATTAATCAGCTTATTGCGATGCGTTATGGCTGTGTCCCTATAGTTAGAGAGGTAGGCGGTCTGCAAGATACAGTAGAAAATTTTTCGCCGGCCTTTAAAGAAGGGACCGGATTTACTTTTAAAAATGAAGATGAGTTTGACTTGCATGGCGCCATTATTCGCGCGCTGGAAAATTATAAGAATAAGCCGGTTTTCAAGGCTTTGATTAAAAGAATAATGAAGAAATCTAATGGTTGGGAAATACCAGCCAAGAAATATATTGAGCTTTATCGTAAAGTTATTAAACAATAGAAATCTATGTTGTGGCTTAATTTCTTACATTTTTATCAACCGGCTAACGCGGAATTTTATAATATCCGCAAGGCGCTTGATAAAAGTTATTGGCGGTTTTTAGTTAAAAAAGGCAGAGTAGAGCTCACCGGCTCAGCTGCTTATCATGGATTTTTACCTCTATTACCAGCCGAGGAAGTTGTTAGGCAAGTTAAGGTTAATGAAAGAATATTGAGGAAATATTTCGGCGTTAGTTTTAAGCCAACAGGATTTTTTTTACCGGAAATGGCTTATACACCAGCTGTTGCCCAGATTATCAAGCGCTTAGGTTATGACTGGATTATCTTAGATGAGATTGCCTATGGCGGAAATTTGAAGCATAGGCCGGTTTGGGGAAGTTTCTATATAGATAAGGATAGCGGCCTAAAAGTAATTTTTAGAAATCGTGAATTGTCTAGCGCCTATCCGCCCGATAAGCTAAAAGTAGTTTTGAAAGAGTCTGTTACTTCTAAGTCCGCCGCATTGAATGAGCCATTGAAAGTGCCGGCAGAAATATTTGTCACCGCTACTGACGCAGAGCTTTATGGCTTGCGCCATGAGGATCCGACCGCCGAATTAGAGAAGCTGGCCAAGATAAAGGGTTTGAAAACTTTAACTTTGTCTAAACAGTTAAAAGCGGTCGGGCGAAAAAAGTTGGAAAAAATAAATATTTGGCCATCTTCCTGGGAATCTAGTCCTAATGAAGTTAAAAATAAACAACCGTTTAATTTGTGGCATGATAAGAGCAATAAGATTCACTCTGATTTGTGGCTTTTAATTAATTTAGCGCTCGGCTTGGGCGATAGATTTAAGAAAGATAAGAATTTTTATTGGTATCGGTGGCATTTGGTGCGTGGTTTGGCGAGCTGCACTTTGTGGTGGGCTAGCGCGCGCGACTTTTCTAAAATTTTTGGGCCTTACGCTTGGAGCCCGGATGATATTGAACGAGGTCTTGAGGATCTAATTCGTTCCGTCCGTTCTTTGAATGATACTAAAACCAAGAAGGCAAAGCTGGAAGCGGAAAAATATTATTTACGGATTAAAAAAAGGATTTGGAAAGAGCACTGGAAAAAACATTGGCAAAAGACTATATGAATAAAATTAGAAAATTGTTTGACGAACAGTTTGTTTTAGATTTATTTTGTCGCGAAGTTCTGCCTCATTATTCGGCTTTTAAGTCTATTAGTCGAGTAGAAATTAGGCCTTATAAAGATTTGGTTTGGGATACCACTTATCACGTGGTAATCGGTTTTAACACTTACTTTTTAAAGCCAGATGGCACGGAAATAAAAATTCCGATTTTTTGTTCGGCGCATAGCGATGAGCCGCGGGAAAATGTTTATAAAGCGCTTAAGTATCTATGGACGCATAATTTTCCGGGCGGCTTTGTTGATATTCCCGACCCGATATTTTACTCTGACGATTTCCGGGGGACTTTTTATCGCGGTTTAAGAGGTGATAACATGCTTCATTATATTAAGAATCAAGATTATGAGGCGGTCCGCCATCTAGTTTCTTTATCGGCGCGGCTTTTCGCTCGCTTGCACTCCTTGCCAACTTCGCCTGACGCTAATGTTAATCCCCATAATTCACGCATTAGGACTGTTATTCCTGGTCTAGAAAAAATATATCGGGAAATGGGAGAGCGTTACAATAATAAATATAATGCCGATTTAAAAAAGATTTATGATTATCTAACGGAGCGAGAAGATAAATTCTTTATGAGCGGACAACCTCTTACTTTAATTCATGGCGACGCTCACCCTGAGAACATTATTGTCACAGCTCTTGATCGTATCGGCTTAATTGATTTTACCGATCTTTGCTTGGGCGATTTTGCTCGTGATTTAGGAGCTTTTTCCCAGCAGCTGGAGTATAAGATCCTTTATAAGGTCGGTGATGAAGATTTTGCCGCCGAAATGAAGAGCCTATTTTTAACTGATTACCTCCGGGCAGCTAATAAAGAATTAACTGCAGATCTTCAGGCCAGAATTGACTTATATTATAATTGGACGGCCGTTCGAACAGCAACTTATTGGTTTTTACGCTTTGGGCATGATGAAAAGAGAGCGGAGATATTATTAGAGAAGGTAAAAAATAATCTGAAATTATAATTGGCATGTCAAACAAAATTAAATCTAAAAAAA
>VMGU01000008.1 GCA_007376745.1 Parcubacteria group bacterium Athens0714_26 | reverse complement strand
TTCTTGCGCGCTATAGTCATCGGCTAAGGCGTCATAGTCATCGGTTAAGGCGTTGTAGTTATTTGTTGAATTCTGACTGCCCATCTCGTTAAGTTGAGCCGCCATACTATTAAGTTGGGCTGCCATACTATTAAGTTGGGTTGCTGCGTTATTGAGTTTTTGAGGAAATGAGTCGCTGGGCGCGAGTGCTTTTGCCTGGTTATCATTGTACTTCGGGCTCGAACATTTATAGCGCTCTATTGTTTTTGTTTTCGGGTCAGAAAAAGAAATAGTATATGTTGTGGTTGGGGAAGTTTTGGTATTAGTAAGATCAAGGGGGCCGAAAGTGAGCCCTCTTATTAAATATTTACTATCATATTTTCGAAATTGGACTGTAAATGCAAGTATATTAATCGGGTCTTTTTCAAATGTCGCCCCATACATGACATTGATAACTAATGCCTCAATGATGACTAAAGGGGAATTGTTTTTAGGAGCTACTTTGCGCAATTCATCCGTTGAAATTAATTTGCCCGATTCATTCCGGGCAGACAGAAATTTATCCTGACTGAACTTTCCCTTCATTTCATCACTGAAATCTTTGGAAAGTTTTTGGTAATCTTTGTCATTCCAAGCCTCGATAAAGTCATTGATTCGCGGTTCAACGCTCGCTAATATTATCGTCCTGTCTTTACCGATGATCGCGATCGTAGAATAAGTATTCATAACAAACGATGCTGAAACCATCCCCATTATTGCGAAGACCAGGCCCACGCCCAAAAGTCGCAAGCCGATTCCTTTTCGCATAATCATAAATATCGCAATTCCAATCGTCAAAGCCAAAATCATCAGGCTTAATGATATCGTGAGTAATGAATAATTCGGTATGGTAGCATTTCGCACGCCAACAAAAACGGCCGCCAAAATCAGCAAAACGCCAATTATTTTTAATAAGCGTTGTTTTGTTATTAAATAGGCGCCGCCGAGATAAAATACTGCCGCGAACAATGATAAAGCATTAACACCAGATTCAAGTATATTTGCCCTAGAGACCAGTGAAATCAGATAAATAAGCCAAAGCGCGGCCAAGATGATAATCGGGATTTTAAATATCTGGCGTCTCGCGATAAAAAGAGAAACCAGCAGTGACAAAGCTACGCCTGCTAATACCCAGCTGGTAATTGAACCAAGCCCGCCTTTTTCTGTCAGTCTATATATTGCCCCAAAACCGAGAATTACAGCGGCAACGAAGGCTGACCAGAACGACAAAGTTTTAAGTATTGATTTAAATCGATCCATATTTTATCTAAGATATTCGACAGCTCGAACAGAGAACTGCACCCAGGAGGGCATCCAGAACAGTCAAAATAATTACTAATACCCCCATTAATCTTGAAATTTTCCCTTTCTGCAAAATCAAGAAGATACCCGCCAAAAAAGGAAACAATAAAAAAACTCTCGTCGCTTTAAACTCGCTAGCGGTATTATAGGGAGAACTTATAAAAACAAAATTTAAGGCGATGGCTATTATAAACAAAACGATTCCCAACGCTTTAGACCAGCCATGTTTTCTCAAAAAATATCCGCCCCAGAAATAAAACACTAAAATTTCTGGAATTCCGATAGCGACGTTCTCGTTTAAATTAAAATACCGTAGGACAGAAGTTAGAAAAATAAACAGAACGAAGGTGCCCAAAACAGAAACCACCCACAGGCCTATTTTTTTCAGTATCAGTAATTTATTGTCGGGTAATATATTCATGTGATATTTTTTCTATTTATTTAACTCCTAATCACTGTCTTTGTAATTTAATTAAAATCGGCTGATCTGTTTTTAATTTTATTCCGTTGCATTGCATCCATAAACCGTTCTTGTCCCTTTATATCCGTCATTTTGCCCTATTAGATTCCATTTGGCGGTATCTCTGACGATTATAAAGAACTATCGGCAATCCTGCGGACAGCCGCCGGTTTGCTGCTCAAAGAAACATTTTTCTTTGGTGTCCGCCGAGTTCGCGAGGCGGTGGCGGGGCTGGCTTCCTTAGTTGAGGTTCTCCGCAAAATGGGTTCTGACTTTTTCAAACAAACACCACCATTTCAGATTTGGTGGACCTAACCGGAATTGAACCGGTGTCCCGGCAATGCGAATGCCGTGTTCTACCACTGAACCATAGGCCCGAAAAGCCAGCGGGACGGATGCTCTTAAATCTAATTTAAACTAAGGTTAACACACAAAAACAAATTTCTATTTTTGATTCTTTAAATCCTGTATATCTTTTTCTATCTTATCAATCTTAACTTTTATTTCATTCATTAAATTATTTAATATGCCATGCTCTCCTTCTATTTCTTTTTCTGTTTTTTCAAATAATTTTTTTTCTTGCTTTAAGCCCGAAAGAAAAATTCTATCTCCAACAAAGAAAGACACGAATAATCCTGTTCCCAAAAGAATAACTGTGCTTATAAGCGTAGAAACTGGTCCGGTTAAAAAAGGATATAAATCCGCTGTATGCCAAATGCCACGCCAAAATAGCACAATTCCTATACCACCAATTATGGCATAAAGTATCGGGAAATGACTTAGCCCAGCTCTAATTTTATCCTCTAATCTATCAAAAAATTTATTTATCTTTTTAAACATTAATTAAATAATAACAAAAATATTAATTAACCTCAAATGCTATAAATCGTATAAAACTAACTCTGTTTTTTTCTTAATAAAGAAAAAATGGCTATAATACCCCAAACGATTTGCAAAACCAGCGCCGGCCAAGATTGCTGATGAAAAACATTTACACCAACACCAATTGCGCCAAATAAATTCAATAATTGATAATATCTACTTGAACTATCAATTTTTTTATTTGAAACAAGAAAATACGCCAGAACAACCAAAAAAGTTCCGACCCAGCCAACCGCTTGTATAAAAATTTCCATAGTGTGCCGCGGGTCAGAATCCTTCGACGGGCTCAGGATAAAATAATAAATCGACCACTACTATAAAGACAAACACGCTGACCATGAGCTTGTCGAATTGGTGCCGCGGGTCAGAATCGAACTGACGACGCCAGCCTCTTCAGGGCTGCGCTCTACCACTGAGCTACCGCGGCGCTGATTTTATTAATTAATAATTTGATATTATATTAAAATTTTTAATTTTTCAACGAAAATTTGTTTGGCCGAGCTTTTGTCTCCCCGCGAGGAATCGAACCTCGATCTACTCCTTAGAAGGGAGCTATTCTATCCGTTGAACTACGGGGAGGGAGATATTAAAGACAATCCAACCGCTTTTATAAATATATACAGAAAAAGAAAACGAGGCAATAATAAGGTCTCTTTTTGTCGGAGCGCCGAGAATCGAACTCGGATCACATGCTCCCAAAGCATGTATACTACCACTATACTACGCTCCGATTAATATTTAACGCTACCATAAACCACCATCGTGTCCCGACACTTAATAAAACTATACGAAAAGCTTTAGTGTTCGTCTCTATAGAAAACTGTAACTGTCGCTGATGATTTTATCAAATTCCGCCATTTTATTGTTAAAAGAATCGTTTAATTTATTTATTTCTTTTGCTTCCGAATTCATATTTTGGATAAGCGTCTGCACATCGGAGGAATCATAGCTAATGTCTCCGGAGAATTTTAATTTAAGCGTATCCAAAAGCCCGCTAAAATAACTGTCATAATTAATCAGATGACTTATCAGTGAAACTTCCTCGCTGACCGAGCCAAGCGCGGCGTTGCGGGCTCCCTCTGGCTTTATAAACGGGACCGCCGACGCCATTACATTTAATTGCTTATTTAATTTGAGAGCTTCGGCTTTTCCCTCCTTGGCTTTATCTTGTTCCAAATAAACAAGGCCCAGAGCTTTATGAAAATTATAATTCCTATCATTCTCGGCAATAAGGTCTAAGTTACTAAGAGAGCTCTCTATACCTCTCACAATTTGCGACGCAATGACGGAGCTTTGTCTGCGAGCTTCAATAAAATCATCCGGCACAGAACCCCTATTAATAAAGTATCTTACGAAAAAATAGAGTAGCGCTAAAATAGCCAAATATAAGATGACCCTCAAAACCTTTTTTGTAAGGCTGACTTGACCAAAATTCATTTAAATTTATTATAAAGATGAGTTCGTTAATAATCAATCCTCTGGCTCATCGACTCAAAAGTCGAACACGCTTGATGTGATAAGCGCATCTAAATTTAATTTCAGCCAAAACCTAAAGCGAGTATCGTATAATGGCATTACCTCAGCTTTCCAAGCTGATGACAGGGGTTCGATTCCCCTTACTCGCTCCACCCCGCCGCCGTGCCGCGAAACGGTACTGCCTCGCAGAAAAATTTTCTTTTCCTTTAAGATTAAAAAGTCTGGCGTGCGCAAAAACAAAAAAGATTATTTGTTTAAAGAATATGCTGTATAATATATAATGTCAGATTTTGAAGTGCTTCCCCAAACGAAAATAATATTATGAAAACATTTTTAATTTCAATTGTTAGCGCCGTTGGCTTATTTGTCGTCGCGACTGCGGTGATGTTCGTATTTAAAGCGTGTCCTCCTCAAGGACCGTGGCCGATGCCACCGTGGTGTGAGGGCGGAATACAAATGCCAAAAATTAACTTGCCGGGATTGCCATCAACTTCATCAACTGAAGGAACGCCTTCTACAAAGCAAGAAACTAACTCGGCTCCGACAAAACAGGCCAAACCGACAAACACAACCGTCAGCAATCCTTACACCATCGCTTTTACTGTCCAAGTTCCTGAAAATACCCCCAGCCATACAATAATTTATCTTGACATTGGTGAAGGACTGAATGCGCAGGGAAGAAATTTTAAAATGGAGAAAAAAGCTGGAAATATCTGGTATCTAAAAGCAGACTTGAGAGATTTTAAAAATGAAGAAATTCGTTATAAATATTTGCGTAATAATTGGGGCTTTGTCGGGGCAGAGGAATTTTCCCCGGATTCAAAAACAGTATCGCGCAAGGTTTTAGTTGAAAAAGAACTAAAAGAAATTAAAGATGTGGTTGAAAAATGGCGATGGCTTCTAAAAGGAGAATTTGTAATGCCGACAATACCCACAGACGCGGGGAAGATTGCGTTTGCTTCAAGAGTTAATAATGAAAAATATCAAAAGGGAGCGCTGTTTGTTGACTTCTGGTGGGGCAACTTTTTTGACTTGCTAAACAATACTCACGCGCGTTTAAAGGAAAAAGGATTTCAATGGATTGAAATAGCTCCTCCGTGGGATTACAAACAGATAAATCCCGTTCCAATAATCACTTCTGAAGGCTTCGGCCATACTTATTCTAACGATGAATTGGATTTTCATTTAAATAAGATGAAAGCCGACGGCTTTAAGGTTAATATGATGCCCCAGATCTGCTGCGCCGATACCAGCAAAGCAAGTTTTTCCAAAGAATGGTGGAATGTCTGGTTTAGCGAGTATGAAAAATACGCGATGTATTTTGTAGATAAGGCGAATAAGTACAATGTTGAATATTTGGTTATCACCGGCGACTGGGTGGCGGTGGGAGCGCCGCCCGACAAAAGGCCTGCGGATTACAAAGAAAGATTGGAAGCAATTTATAGCAGGGTAAAATCCGCTTATAAAGGAAAGTTTGGCCGCGGTCTTTTCATTGGCGGAGAAATTGAAAGTAATATCCCGGATATCTGGCCAAACGCAGATAGCGTGCCGTTTATGGAACAAGCTGATTTTATTAGCATTAGCTGGTGGGTTGGCCTTACTGACAAAAACAACCCAACACAGGAAGAATTAAATGCCAATGCTAAAAGAATTTTTGATTTAAGATTAAAACCGTTATACGAAAAATATGGAAAACCGATTATTCTTCAACAAGTTGCTTATCCGAGCGTTGACGGAGGATTAACCGGCAAAGTAGGAATTGATGACGCGGCAACCGCCCTTTGGGAACCTTATTCCGACAAATACAAACTTGATCTGGAAGAACAGGCAATGGGATTTGAAGCGATAATGAAAAATGTCGCGGAAACTTCTTATATTATAGGAACCTATCCATTTACCTATTGGCCTGATGATTTTCCATTAACCAAAGAATATAATGTGCGCGGCAAGCCGGCGGAGGAAGTAATAAGCCAATGGTATAAATTTATAAAGTGAAGTGTAAAGACAGATTTAGTAAACGAAAAGCCCCGATTTTATGGGGGCTTTTTTGTTTAGCTAAGCCAGGTTTTCATTTTATCCCAAAAAATTAATGCCAATCCAAAAATAACAATCAAAGACATTGAGATTGGAGCGGCGACACCGTACTGCGCCACCGACCCCATGCTCCCACCGACCATAATTAGACCAAAAATAACGATAACAACCCCAATAATTTTTCTCTTATTCATAATGTTAATTATTACCTTATCAATTTATAATATTGTGTTTACTCTCGACCTTTAGAATCAACTATGATTAAGCGCATTGATGCCTTGCGCTTTTATATATTATACAGCACATTCTTTAAACAAATAATCTTTCAGAGCGCGTAATAATAAAGGAAGCCGCCCCATCCGAGTAGCATCATTAGGAATCCTCCACCTGCTCTAAAAGAAAAGTGGGTTCGAGCGCGGTCGTAAATATACCCCAGTAGTAAAATTGTCATAAAACCCAAAATACGCTTATCGGCGTATTTTGGGTTTTTAAATTCTTTCTTCCGTTCTTTCTGTTTCTGTTATAAATTTTATCTATCTTTACTTGCTTACTGATTTATTAAAAGCCCACGCGAAAAGCCGCGCGGCAATATAAATATAAATCACCACCTCAATCAGTCCCGCCACCGTTCCCCCTAAAGTAATACTCCTCTCGATTGAATCCGAGTGCGTAAGCCATCCCACAAGATCAGCGCTGAGATTAGGAAAAATTGCCACAAATAAAGCGCAAGCTATATACATAGCCCCCGCGATTACGGCAGACAATGAAGAAAATTTTTGTTTGTTTATTATCATAATAAAATTTTACCATACACCACTGCGACCTTTAAATTATTCTTTATAATTATACTCCGCATTGCGTTGGTAACTTGAATCCAGCTTATTAAAATTTGACTTATCTAAAAAATCTGCTATAATACATAAGTATTTGAATCAATCCGCACATTTATAATTTAATTTTTTAACTTAATATAAGGAGGTTAGAATTATGAGTATAATGGGTATAGCAAGTTGTCTTAAAACAGTGATGCATATCTCAAACAAGAGAGAGAAAGGACTAAAGCCCAAAAAAAGCTCTTGCTGTAACGCAAGAATAGAGAGTAACTCACTAATAGTAGGGCCTGTCTGCACCCATTGCAGGCGACCAATCAAAACCCCCGTCTACAGATAGTTGTATTTGTAGACAAATAAAGGACGCCCCGCGGCGTCCTTTACCTTTTTAATTTATTTAATTTTATTTATTCAATACAGCAATCAATGGCTTTTTTCACCAAATCTCCAAGCTTACCCAAAAAACCACGCTGACTGACTGGCTGGCTGTGCCTATCGGCAAGTAAGCCCCCTTTCTCATAGTCATGCTTATTTATGGCATTTTCATCTATGCGTTTTATATCACTAGTTTTAATCAATTTCATATTTAATCCCCAGAATAAAGAGTATAAGTCGTATGCTTTTTGGAATAACTCGGCTGCTTCGTCTTTTTTACCCATACCGAGTTGTTTAGTGCCTACTTCCATAAGACGCATTGAAGCTGCCAGCAGGTGCTTGGAAATACACCACACCTCTCCCTCATATTCTTTAATTATTTTTTTAAGTAAAACCTTGCGAATTTCCCGGACATCTTTAAGCAAATCATAATATTCGGTTTTGCCGGTTTTCGCGCCGGTGAAAAAGAAATGCTCCTCAATACTGACCAGATTCATAATGGCAATGCTCAAATCCTCGTCCGAAGACAAATCCATCTTCTCTTGTTTCTTCATCTTATCGGCTTTTTCAATTAAATCATTAACGTTTTTTATTAAATTTTGGTTTTCCTGATTTTCCATAAGATTATTTAGTTATGAAATAAAAAATAAAACTTAGTATAACCAGCGCGCCCACGGGCATAACAATTTTCTGAAAAGGGAAATAAGCTTGATTGTTGTTTCTCTTTTTTAAATATGAATACCAAAGTCCGCCCAATAAGAAAAACACACTCCCTACAATAACGCCTAAAAGAATTTTATCAATTCCCCAAAGTTTGTTAAATGGATGCCCTGCTACTCCTATCCAATACAAAGGCGCCAACAAAATAAGATAATATCCCAGAACGGTAATTGTCCGCCTACTTCTAAAATTAATATTCTTTTTATTAAACCAATCAAGAGTCCACGTTATAACCGACACCATAAGTCCTCCAATCCACAGGCCACTGATTGAATCGTCAATACCAAGCCACCTCGCCAGCCCGACTCCCGCGCCAACTGCCACGACGCAGACCGGACAAAAAGCATACGCCGAAGAAACGGATAAAATCCCCGCCAGAAAAGAAAAAATAAGGCTTAAAAATATTTTTTTCATACTAATTTATACCGGCTTTTTGCCTAAAGAAATTAATAACATCAATATCGCCGGTAATACACCTTGAGCCATCCCAAAGAAAAGGAACTCCTATGCTGTTAGTCGCTAATCCGCAACTGGCGGCTTTTTTGCCGAGATCAGCCGCATTAATTTGGTTATAGGAAACCTCCTTTTCCACAAAAGACACTTTCTCCGCTATTTTATTTGCCTTTATAAAATCTTCGACTTTAACGCAGTGCGGGCATTCCGCGCCGTAATAAAGAATAATCCCCTCCTTACCAGTTCCGGGTTTATTTTTAATAAAAAATCCGGTAATTGCCGCAACCACCAATATTAAAATGATTAAAATTATTATATTCTTTTTATTCATATAACCTTAATACAATCACAAAATGAAAATATTTCATAATCGCCATTTTACCATTAAAATCCAAAGTACGAAAAAAGTTTAAGCGGCGGTTTATCTAATTACAAAGAATATGCCGGCTGGCTCTCTTTTGTATTTTTCTTTTTGGCGGCAACTCGCGCCATAACATATAAAAGGCCTGATAAACGGTTAAGATAGGCAAAAATATCAGGGTTGAGTTTTTTTAATTTTAAAACGCTCCTTTCCGTTTTGCGGGCAACGGCTCTGGCATAATCCAACCATGCCGATATTTCATTTTCGCCCGAAATCACAAATCCCTTGCCGGGCGCCAATAATTTTTCAAATAAATCAATTAATTTCTCCGTTTTACCGGTTTCCGCTTTGTTAAAGACCGGTACTTTTAATTTATGGTTAAATGCAACCTTGCCGACACCGGCCTGGATTATAAATAAATTTTCCTGAATATTTTTTAGAATATCTTTAAATTTTTGATTGGTTTGGCGGCACCTTATCAGCCCCAATAAGCTATTAAATTCGTCCAAACAACCCAATACCTCCATCCCCGAAGATATTTTTGAAATTTTTTTGCCGCAAATACAGCTTTTGCCCTTATCACCCCCGCAGGTATAATATAAACTCATAATTTAATTATATCACAGTTTAAAACGCATTTTTCCGCCATCAATAAATAAACATTCCGTCACCGAAAGAAAAGAATTTAAATTTTTTATTAATGGCTTTTTTATAAAGATTTAAAATTTTTTGCCGGCCGGCAAAAGCCGAAACCAGCATTAAAAGGCTGGATTTTGGCACATGGAAATTGGTTATTAAACCACTTATGAATTTAAAATTGTAATTTTCCCTGATAAAAATATCCGTAACGCCGGAAATATTTTTTAAAACCGGACCGTCCCCGCAAGCCGACTCCAAAGCCCTGACCACGGTGGTGCCGACGGCGATAACTGGCACACCCTCCGACTTAATTTTATTTAAAAAATCAGCGGTACTGCGGTTAATCTCATAATACTCTTTATGTAATTTGGAGTTTTTAAAATCTTCTTCGGTTAACGGAAAAAAAGTTCCCAGATTAACATGTAAAGTCAAAAATTTTACGCCGAAACCGGCTTTCTTGATTTTAGCCAAAAGTCTTTTGGTAAAATGCAAAGACGCGGTCGGGGCAGCTACGGAACCAAGATTTTTGGCGAAAACGGATTGATATTTTTCTTTTAATTCTTGTTCAGAAAGCGGAGAGTTTTTAATATAAGGAGGTATAGGAGCGAAGCCGTACCTAATTAAAATTTTATAGATTTTACTAACTGGAAAAGACGGCTTCAAAAAGAAATACTTCCCTCGCCTACCTTCAACAATAAAAAATATCTTTAAGTTTAAATTAATCCTTGAACCTATTTTTAACGCTCTGTCCGATAATACTTTAATATTGTCTTTATAATTACCTATATATAATATGCGTACTTTGCCGCCGGTTTGCTTATAGACGGTGAGCCGCGCCGGCAAAACCTTGGTTTCATTAAAAACCAATACCGCATTTTTGGGCAAATACTTTATAATGTTCGCAAATTTGTCATAAAAAATTTTATCACTGGTCCGTTTATAAATCAGAAGCCGGGCGTTATCACGCAAAGATTCGGGCTTCTGGGCAATCAGCTCTTTAGGTAAAAAATAATCGTATTGCTTTAAAATTTTTTCAAATTGAACGCTCACAATTTTCCGTTTTTTATTTTAATCCTTATTTTCTCCACCGAAGAATTAAAGAAATAAATATTGTGAAAAGAAAGCAGTTTAAGCCCTGTTATTTCACGCACTTTGAAAAGATGCGCTATGTAGCCGCGGGTATAATTTTTACATACCTTACAATCACAAATTTTATCAACCGGATTTTTATCATTTAAAAATAAACTGCTGTTTAGATTAACGCGCCCGCCAGAGGTAAAGGCTATGCCACGCCGGCCATAATGCGTAGGCGCGGTACAGTCAAAAGTATCCACTCCGGAACGAATAATTTTTAATAAGTCTTCCGGATGACCGATACCCAACAGATGCCTCGGCTTTTCTTCGGGTAAATTATCCACTACCCAATCAATCATTTTTTCCATTTTACTTTTATCATCACCAAATTCCCCGCCGATTCCAAAACCGTCAAACGGCAAAGCTCCGATAAACTTCGCGCTTTCTATTCTTAAATCTTTAAACTTTCCTCCTTGCACAATTCCATAAAGCGTCTGCTTGGACTTTTTATATTTTAAACATTCTTTCGCCCAGCGATGAGTGGTCTCTAAAGATTTTTTTGTATATTCATAATCAGCCACTGGCGAAGTACATTCGTCAAAAGCAAAAATTATATCGGCGCCCAAATCCTCCTGGATTTTAATTGATTCTTTGGGACCGATAAAAATTTTCCTGCCATCGACATAAGATCTGAACAAAACTCCGTCTTCCGTAATTTTTAAAAGTTTTGGCTGCTGGCCTATGTTAATAGAAACCTCAGATTTTTCTTTTAAGACCTTACCCATTCCCATATCCTTCCCGAATCCCAAACTAAATACCTGAAACCCACCGGAATCAGTCATAAGCGGTCGAGACCAATTCATAAATTTATTTAATCCTCCAAATTTTTTAACAATTTTTTCGCCGGGCCTTAAAGCTGGTTAAGGTTTTGACTACGGCCTGAGTAGCCACAGTAACTAGTGCTGGCGTTTCAACCAAACCATGGCTGGTTTTTAAAATACCTATCCTGGCGTTGCTTTTCTTGGATTTTTTTAAAACTTTAAATTCAAACATAATTTTATTTTTTCCCAGTCGATCCAAACCCTCCTTCTCCTCTTTCACTTTCCGACAATTCTTCCACTAATTCAATTTCCGGCTGTTCTACTTTCTGAATTAAAATCTGCGCCACCTTCATACCCTTTTCAATATGATGCGCCTCACTACAAAGATTTATCAGGCAAACCGTAACATCACCGCGATAACCGGCATCAATTACGCCGCCCAATGTTTTCATTTTGGTTTTTGTGGAAAAACCGCTCTTATCCCAAACCAAACCCACATATCCTTCAGGAATTTCCATAGCAATGCCGGTTTTTACAAAAATAACTTCCCCGGGACTCGCCGTGTGGTCTTCCAACGCGAATAAATCCATACCGGCATCATGCTTTTTGGCATATTTCGGGACCACCGCCTCCTGATGTAATTTTTTTATCTTAAGTTTCATATAATAAAAAGGATAATCCAAGTAAACCAAAAATCAAAATCGCCCCGGCTTTTGCCGGAGCGATTTTAAAAAGCTATCCTATCTTCGCTTTTTACCTTTCTTAGCTTTACTTTTTTTCTTTGCTTTTTTCTTTGCCATTTTATTTTATAAAGTAGTTACCCGACCTTTTGCTTTTAATGGAGTCAAAAAAATTATTTCCCTTACTTTAATTTTCGGTCATATTATTTTTATTGTCTAATGTTTTATGTGCATAACTTTTAAAAAAATATAATTTTTTGATAATTTTAAAAATCACCCGACAAATTTGGGTTTAATATTATGTCCGGCATTCTTTCCGGCCTTTTAAAATTTGTTGTCACTATTTAAAATCTTCATCAACTCGATTTTATTCTTATCCATAACTGAAGATGCCGCCTCAAACTGGCTTTTGCCGCTGTTAATTTCTTTTTTAAATTCTTCGGCAATATTTTTAAAAAAATCCGGATTTTCGGAAAGCGCTTTTATAATTTTATCTTTTTGCTCGGCTGGTAAATTTTTCAATTCTTTTTCCAGCATTCTCTCCAGAAAAAATTCTTTGAACATAATTAACTAAATGATTATTTTTACAATTCATTATTCTCCACATCGCGCGCCGCTTCCCGATATTTGCAAAAATCGCAGTCTCCACCCGACTCCGGCAATTTATCACTGATTAAACATTTATGTAAATCTAAAATAGTTTTGTCTATCCATCCACCATTGCCTTTATAGGGCAAAACACTGATATCAAATTCCAACTTAGCGTCAAAAGCTTCTTTATCAGCATCACCATTGCAATAAACAAAATAAGCCGTGTCTGAAACTTTAAAATTATTCTTGCGGAGAAGCCATTGATAGATTTCTACCTGCCGCTTATAGCCAATCTGCCAATCCGCGTCCAAATTAACCTCATCTCTTTTAGAAGTGGCTTTATAATCAACAACTATCAGCTCCCCTTTCGGATCAACCCAGATATCATCAATGGCCCCGGTAATTATTAAGTTAATCGACTCATAAAAATATTGTACGCCGGCACGCAAAGCGTCCCTCCACTCATTAATTTTCTCGTGTTCAAACGGAATGGCGTCAATCCCGTATTTTTCCATTAAAGGGTGCGCGGTCCCTGCGGCGCGATGGGCGTCAAACTCTTTTTTAAGCAAAGTGTCCACTGCCGAGTTTAAGCTAAACGGATACCCCGGCGGCTGAGACACACCAAGCCGTCTATCCATATAAAAACATCTTGGACAATTTAAAAATAAATCTATTTTTGAACGACTGATTTTAAACGGCTCCTTGGAATCAGGATTAAAAATATTACGAGTTTTTTTAGCTATATAAAATTTAGACATATTTTAAAACTTATTTTTATAACGCATTTACCGACTACTTAACATTAATATAGTTCTGCCAATAATCATAAAGTTCTTTGGTGGCTTTGATGTCGCCTACATTTGTGGTTTCGTCCAAAACATCAAAATCCTCACCAACGGTTTCAATGTCAAAAATTAATTTAGACATAAGGTTAATTCTACTCTAGTAAAGAAATTTTTAAAGGTTTTTGAGGTATTTATGGCGTAAAAACTCCGCGGTTAACCCACCAGTGCCCCTTGACAGGCCATCTTGACAGCCAACCACCATAATGCTAAAGTACTAATATAAAGATGCAATACTCCCCCGAAGGGGGAATTTTTATTGCCCAAAAAGTCGTTTTTAAAATAATAAACACACGTATGATAAAAATAGAAAAAGTCGCTAAAATCCTAGCTAAATCAGGTAAAAGCTTGCTTAAAAATACTGGTAATTTTACGGTTGCGATGACTTTTATTTTTAACCTTTCATCCATTAATTTAGCATCGGTTGTGGGCTTAATGGCTTATGCGGACAACGAACCGGCTATAGATACCATAAACATCGAAAATTCAATAAATCAAACCTCATTAGTAGGCAATTCGGGCATAACAACGGCTAAGAAAAAAAGTCTCACGGTGTATGTAACAGCATACTCCTCCACTCCCGACCAAACCGATGACACACCTTTTATCACGGCTTCTGGAGAAACTGTTTCCGACGGAATAATCGCCGCGAACTTCCTGCCCTTCGGAACACACATACAGATACCAAAACTTTTCGGCGCTAAAATCTTCACAGTTGAAGACAGAATGCATAAACGATTTAATAATCGCGTGGACATCTGGTTCCCGGACCGCGCTTCGGCCGTAGACTTCGGTATAAAAAAAGCGGAAATCGTAATATTGTAATATCTCATAAAACACCCCGATTTTAATCGGGGTGTTTTAAATTATCTGAATTTTTAAAATTCATAAACCTTAAAAACTTCTTCTCCTCTTTTATTATAAATGCTTATAGCATTACCGCGCATCAATGAACGAGCGGCTTCATCGGGAACGATA
>VMGU01000067.1 GCA_007376745.1 Parcubacteria group bacterium Athens0714_26 | reverse complement strand
TGGTCTAAAAATTAATAAAATTCCTAAAATTAATATTAAAAGCCCTCCGATTAAAGTTGTCCAGTAATTGTATTTTTCGCTAAAGCCAATTTTGCTTAAAGTGATAACCGCCAAGGAAAAAACGATCAAATCATCAAGCATAAATATAAAGGCGTAAAGCAGTAAATAAAGATAATAACTTATTGGCGAAAGTTGTGACAAGGCTAAAACCCTAGTGTAAATTGCCGGCAATCCGGCTGAACAGAAAAATTCAACTAAATTTATGCCAAAAGCTAAAATAATCACACCGCCCAACATAGCAAAAGTTAAAGGAGAAAGGGCTAATTTTTCAGCATGATTTTTTAATCCATTTTTAATTCTGTCCTGTAAAGAACTTTTTCCGTCGGTTACTTTGCAAACACCCGGCTTGAAAGTGAAGAAATTTTTAATCTGCCATATTCCAAAACCCAAAGCCGATATTCCAATTAAAATCCGGGTTAAAAATGCCTGAAACCGCGATAAAAGTCCCACCCACTAAAAGCATTTTTTTCCTGGAACGAGCATTGATCAAAAAGGCAATTAAAAATAATAAAATCCACATGGCGCAGGGATTAAATCCGTCCAAGGCGCCTATGGTTATGGTTAAAACCGGCAGGGACATTTTCGAGATATCGACTTCGCCAAAAAAAGGAATTTTAATCATTTTCGGAGTTGTTGTTGTTTCGCCTGACAGGCATTCCTTCAAACAGTTTTCAATATCCTGGCCGATTTGTTCAGTAAAGCCGACGAAATATTTAGTCGGAGTAAAAGTTGCCGGTATCCGGCCCTGCTCTCCGACTGGCACTCGATATTTATCATAAAAATCTTTTAAAATTTTCTGGTTTTCAGCGCTGGAGATAACCTCGTATTGATTTATTTTGATTTCCGGGAATTTTTTTTCTAACTCTTTTAAGAACTCTTTTTCTTTGGCGCAGTGAGGACAGGTGGCGCTGTAGAAAAAATCAATACTGACCGGTTCCGTTTCGGCTTTAATGGGAGCAGCAAAAAATCCGCTTATTAAAAAAGCGGCCAGAAAAATCAACCCGATTGATTTAGTTTTTGATAGCATAATTTTAATTTCTGTTGTTTATTCTAACACAAAAGGGGCATCCCGAGAAAGTCTCGGGATGCCCAGACAAAACCTACAGACATTCGTTGTGGGGAACTGTTATTTTCCCCACCCTGCCACTTGGCTTGATCTTAGCGTGAACCACCTGACCGTACAAATCGCACTTCGGGTTTGGACAAAAATACCGGTGATTTCTCTTCCCATCTATTTTCCTTAGAGGAGTTTTACAGTGGTCGCAGAGAAGCGCTGGCACCCTTTCCCTCCTTTTTTGTTTAGATGTACGCTTACCCCTTGGACGACCACTATTCCTTAAGCGCTCGAAAAGAACATTTTTCTCCCTCCTTTCCTCTGGCGAACATCTCTCCAACCAGAATATAATATTATAAATTATTCTTGATTTTCTTCAAGAGCTTTTATCCCCAACTCAAAAAGAGGCGCGAAGCGCCTCTTTTCGGGCAAGTATCATTTTATAAGAGATGGACGGCCGTCTGCCTTTTATAAAATTATAAAATTTCTTTATTTAATTTCGTAAGTAATACTGACATCCACGATTATTTCGTTCTCTCCCGTTTCAATTTGCGGCACGCCGCCTCCCCCAATTCCTGCGGCTTCTTTTAACAAAGGATACGGCGTTGGCCAAGGAGTATAAAAATTTTCGTTAAAACTAACCACCCTCCCCAATCCCACGCCAAGTTGCGAAGATAAGGTTTTTGCTTTTTCTTTGGCATTTTCAATTGCTAATTTTCTTGCCTCAACTTTTATTTTTTCCAAATCTTCGTTGGCAAATTGCGGGGAGCCAATTTCGTTGGCGCCTTTGGCCACAGCTCCCTCCAAGACATCGCCGACTTTTCCCAAATCTCTAATCTTAATCTCCAATGTTTGGGTTATTTTATAACCGAGAAAAATTCTTGTCCCGTCTTTTGTATAATCATATTGAGGATAAATTGTATAACCCGTGGTTTTTAAATCTTTTTCCAAAATTCCCAAGTCGTTTTTCAAAAAATTAATTATGGCATTCATTTTCTGGGTATTCTCTTGCTGGACGTCGGTTAATTTTTTAGATTCTGTAAACACTGAAACGGAAACCTTAGCAATATCCGGTTTGACAAAAACCTTGCCCTCGCCGGAAACCGAAATTGTGTATTTGGTTTCCTTAAGTTTATCTTGAATCCCCACTGCCCCGGAAATAATCAAAGTAAGTAAAAACAAACCCAAAAGACCGCCGATAATTAGTATTAATTGCCTAAAAATTTTTTGTTCTGGCTGGAAAAACATATATTATTAATTATTAGTTATTTGTTATTAATTATTGGTTTACTACTAATTGTTCCTTTGTTTCTTTTTTAATTATCAACCAATGATACAAATAAAGCGGTAAGCCGACAATAATCATTGCCAAATTTATAGAGGCGTCTTTTTGCCTTCTGGAAGCCAAATAATCAATTTTTGATTCCTCTCCTTGCCATCTTTTATAATTCTCAAGCCAAGACTCCATTAGAGAAACCTCGTTCTCTGTCAGAGTCATTG